>JAAZNR010000351.1 GCA_012798155.1 Thermogutta sp.
AGGAGAAAAGGAAAACTCCCACCAACCGAACGTTCGTATCGACCGCGAAATCGGTCGACGCCGCAACTCCTCACGAAAAGCCTTCGAGAAGACGCTTGCCGACGGCCGGCATAAGGCACCCCACCAGACGCTGAATAGGGGCCGCGAACTCCTCTTGAGCAACGGCGGCAACGTCCTTCTCAGAAACGGCCGCACTGCCCTTTCGACTACAAATATAACCAAAGCGGAAATTGGGGTCAACAAAAATGCGAGTGCTCAGCACAGTGCTTTCACCGCCGGCTTACGCTGGTGGCTCACGTTGGATTGCGCTATAACACCACCAGCTTACGCTGGTGGCTCACGTCGATAGTGCGTTTTCCACCCGCTGGGTGCCACCGCCGGCCGGGTGGCTGGGGACGAAGCGAAGCGCAGCCCCCAGACGCGTGGGTGGTACTGCCGGCTTGTCCGGCAGTGCCGGACCGTCGCCCTCCGCCCTCCGCCAGCCGTTACCCGCGGAAATACAGATACGCGGCGATGATGGCCGCCACCACGAGCGCCGACGCCAGGACGTCCACCGCATTCCAGGTGGCCCGCGACTCGCGGCGCTGCTCTTCCGTAATCGTGCCGTAGGTCAGGCCGGAAATCTTGACCTCATCGGGCGGACTGCTCAGGTAGCTGGCCGCGATCATCACGACCACGCTGACGGCGAAGATCAGCACGGCGAAGTACTGGAAGAAGATGTTGTTGACGATCCAGAGGAAGGAACCCTCGGGATAGGTCACGCCGAAGAGCTTGACGGGGGTGTCCACCGCCAGGCGGAAGACGCCCAGCGCGAAGCCCACCGCCAAGGCCCAGAGACAACCCTTGGCGTTGAGCCGCTTCCAGAACACGCCCAGGAAGAAGACGGTGAAGATCGGCGGGGCCAGGTAGCCCTGCACGCTTTGCAGGTAGTCGTACAGACCGCGGGCGCCCTGGATGACGGGGATCCAGGCCAGCCCGATGACCACCATCGCGGTGGTGGCCATGCGGCCGGTCCAGACCAGTTCCGACTGCGAGGCGGCGGGCCGCAGCTTGCTGTAGAAGTCCATGGTGAACAGCGTGGAGGAGGCGTTGAAGACGCCGGCCAGCGAGCTCATGAGGGCGGCCAACAGTCCCGCCACCACGATCCCGCGGACGCCCGCCGGCAAAACGTAGCGGACCATCAACGGGAAGGCCGCCTGCGTGCTCTGCGAGTTGACGTAGACCTGACCGCCGGTCACGGCATAGCCGTCCGGGTCTTGGCTGATTTCGCCGCCGACCACGGCGACCTGGCCGTTGGTGACCACCCGCCGTCCCTGGATTTCCCGAATCTCGCCGCCGGGGACGGTGACCCGGCCGATGGTGATCGGCTTGACCTCGCTCTTGGTCTGGGCGATGACCTGGGGATCGCGGGAGAGGGCCTTTTCCAGTTCGGCGGTGAAGAATTGCCGGGTCAGCTCTTGGTTGCGGCCGCTGACAGAGAGGGCCAGGCAGATCATGCCGGGGATGATGAAGATGAAGACGGGCAAGAGCTTGAGGATGGCCGCCCAGATCGCTCCCCGCCGGGCTTCCTTCTCGCTCGGGGCGCCCAGGCAGCGTTGCACGATGTATTGATCCGTGCACCAATACCACAGCCCGCTGATGGGGGCGCAGATCAGCATCCCCAACCACGGATAATTGCTGTTGAAGTACCAGGCCATGGTCTTGGAGCCTTCGTCGAGGACGGGCTTCCAGGTGCCGGTCCAGCCGGTGGGGGCCAGCGGCTTCCACAAGTTGAACATTTCGCCGCCGCAGACTTCGCGGAGGGCGCTCCACCCGCCCAGCAGGCGGAGGCCGAAGATCGCCACCAGGGCCGAGCCGATCACCAAGATGAACGTCTGCAAGGCCTCGGTGTAGGCCACCGCCCGCATCCCCCCCAGCACCGTGTACAACCCCGTCAGGATGATGACCGCGAGAGAACCGACCCAGAAGCTGTTGAGATCGTACGGGCCGACGGCGACGTGGACGTCGGGCAGGAGGGTCTGGAAGACGATCCCCCCGGCGAAGATGCCGACCGCGATCTTGGTCAGCACGTAGGCCACCAGGGAGATCAGGGAGAGCAGCCATCGCGCGGCGGGGCTGAATCGGCGTTCCAGGAACTCCGGCATGGTGAAGACCTTGGAACGGAGGTAGAAGGGGACGAAGACCCAGCCCAGAATGAGCAGGCACCAGGCGTGCAGTTCGTAGTGGGCCATGGCCACGCCGTCCGTGCAACCGGAACCCGCCAGCCCCACCAAGTGCTCGGAGCCGATGTTGGAGGCGAAGATGGAGGCCCCCACCACGAACCAGCCCAGGTTGCGGCCGGCCAGGAAGTAGTCGTCCGCGGTGTCCTTGCCTTTCAGGATGACCCACCATGCCAAGCCGAAGAGCACGACGAAATAACCCGCGATGACGAGCCAGTCTATGCCTGCCATGAAGCGATCCCCCTGCGTGTTGGGAAAAACTCCGCGACCGATTGCTGCCGGATGAGCCGTGGGAGGCACCCTGCGGCGCCCCATCCCTCGTGAAGGTTCTACTTTACCCTCTCCGCGCCGGGTTTCTCAAGTGAGCCGGCCTGGGCCGTCGCGGCAAACCGCCGACTGGAGCACCGCGACCCGCCCGCCGGGCGGTCAATGCCATCTTCGCCGTTCGTTGGCCGCCCGAACCTCGCGGCGGAATGCCGACGGCGACGTCTCGGGACCGATGGCGAAGAACTCCAGCCCGAGCATTTCGGCCAGGTCCTCCAGCATGGCCGTCGTGACGCCGTGGCTGTAGGCCGTATGATGCGCCCCGCCCGCCAAAATCCAGCACGCCGCGGCGGTCTTGAAGTCCGGCAGGGGCTTCCACACCGCCCGCGCCACGGGCAGCCGCGGCAGCTCGGCCGGCGGGGGGATCGTCTCCACGGCGTTGACCAAGAGCCGGAAGCGATCGCCGAAGTCCATGAGCGCGGCGTTGACGGCCGGTCCCGGTCGCGCACTGAAGACCAGGCGGACGGGGTCCTCCTTCCCGCCGATGGACAAGGGGTGAATCTCCAGCGAGGGCCGCTCGGCGGCGATGCTGGGGCAGACCTCCAGCATGTGCGCGCCCAGCACCATTTCCTCGCCCGGCGCCAGGTGATAGGTATAGTCCTCCATGAAGGACGTGCCGCCGGGGAGTCCCGCCGCCATGACCTTCATGACGCGGACCAGGGCCGCCGTCTTCCAGTCGCCCTCGGCGCCGAAGCCGTAGCCGTCGGCCATCAGCCGCTGGACGGCCGGCCCCGGCAATTGCCGCAGGCCGTGCAGGTCCTCGAAGGTATCCGTCAGGGCCTGAAAGCCGCCGTCTTGCAGGAATGCCCGCAGCCCCAGCTCGATCCGCGCCGCTTCCCGCAGGGCGCCGCGCCGCGGGCCGCCGGGCCGCAATTCGGGGACCACGGCGTACTGCTCGTCGTACTCCGAGAGGAGGCGGTCGATTTCGGCGTCGGAGACCTGTTGCACGGCGGCGGCGAGATCGCCCACCCCGTAGCCCAGCACGGAACAGCCCAGCGTGATTTGGGCCTCGACCTTGTCGCCCTCGGTGACGGCGACTTCGCGCATGTTGTCGCCGAAGCGGGCGATGCGCAGCCGGCGAAGCTCGTGCCGCCCCACCGCCGCCCGCGACCATTCCCCCAGCCTTTGCCGCACCTGCGGGTCCTGCCAGTGTCCCACCACCACGGCCCGGCGGAGCCCCATCCGGCTGCACAGATAGCCGAACTCGCGGTCGCCGTGCGCCGACTGGTTCAGATTCATGAAATCCATGTCGATCGCGGCCCAGGGCAGATCGCGATTGAATTGCGTGTGCAGATGGACGAACGGCTTCGTCAAATCCCGCAGACCGGCGATCCACATCTTGGCCGGCGAGAACGTGTGCATCCAGGTGATCAGGCCCACGCACTCGGGCGCGGCGTCGGCCTCCCGGCACAGACGCTGGATGGCCTCGGGACCGGTGACCGGCGGTCGATACGCCACCCGCACCGGAATCTCGCTCGCGGCGTTCAATGCCTCGGCGACGGTCCGGGCATGGTCGGCCACCTTTTTCAGCGTCTCTTCCCCGTACAGCGTCTGGCTGCCGGTCACGAACCACAATTCGAACTGCTTCAGATCGATCATTGCCGGGCGATCTCCTCGGTGACGTTTTATCGGATTATCGGATCGAGCCTGCTCCTCTTCCCACCGCGATTCGCACGGCGACGGAGCGGGTGGGGGCGTTGCCGTGCGCGGCGCCCTCTACGCCCTCGTGCGCCGTGCCCTCTACGCCCTCTACGTTGCGCCTGGCGACTGGCCGTAATACGCCGCCGGGCCGTGCTTGCGTTCGAAGTGCTTCTTCAGTACGTAATCCTCAAGAGGCGGGAGCGGGCCGCCGCAGGCCGCCATGGCCCACGCCGTCGCCGCGATCTCCTCCAAGGCCAAAGCGTTTTCCACGGCCTGGAGGGGGCTTTTACCCCAGACGAACGGCCCGTGGCCCGCCGCCAACGCCCCCGGCACCGCCGCGGGGTCCAGCCCCAGCCGCTGAAAGCACTCCACGATCACCCGGCCCGTCGCCGCTTCGTACTCTCGGTTAACCTCGTCGGGCGTCAGCGGTCGCGTGACCGGCACCTCGCCCGCGAAATGATCGGCGTGCGTCGTCCCGTAACAGGGCAGCCCGCGGCGCAACTGGGCGAAGACCGTCGCGAACCGGCTGTGCGTGTGGCAAATGCCGCCGGCCGACGGAAAGGCGCGGTACAGCTCCAGATGCGTCGGCGTGTCGCTGGACGGCCGCAGATTCCCCTCCACGACGCCGCCCGCCGCGTCCACCAACACGATCTTGTCCGCCGTCAAGGCCTCGTAGGGGACGCCGCTGGGCTTGATCGCGATCACGCCGCGATCCGGGCTGATGCCGCTGACGTTCCCCCAGGTCAACGGGGCCAGCCTCCATTCGGCCAGCCGGCGATTGGCCTCCGCCGTGCTCTCTCGCAGTTCTTGCCACATGCGATGCAACTACCCGGACCCGGTGCGTCGTTCGGCGGCCCACCGAAGCTTTCAAGGAATCCTTCGAAACACCAATTCCCCCGGAACACCAACAATCCGCCGGAACACCAACAATAAGGAAAACGCTTCGGCGTCCGCGGCCCTGCCGCCGGATATCCGCCCAAAACGTACACCCGATAGGCGCCCAAATCGCCCCGCGGATCGGGCCGCAGGCAGGCAATTCCAACAGCATAGGCAGCGGGCTTGGCCGCCGCAAGGCGACCGATCGGGCGTGTCGGCGACCAATCGGCCGAGCCGCCGGCTCGGCTTGATAGTGCGGCCGGGTGGCCGGGGTCGTAGCGGGTGCCACTGCCGGCTTGTCCGGCAGTGCGGGCGGCTGATCCCATGATCGGCTGCACCCACCCGCCACCCGGGTGGCTGGGGTCGTAGCGGAGCGCAGCCCCCAGACAGCCGTGTCCCCGTTGCAGCCACCGCCGGCTTACGCCGGCGGCTCATGGAACTGATGCAAAACGCAGACGCCATGCACAACGCGCCGGCGCGAGCCGCTAGCGTCAGCTAGCGCTGGAGCGCTACTCACAATTGCAACGTTCACGAGACGCACCCACCGCCGGCTTACGCCGGCGGCTCATGTATTGCGCGATGACGTTTCGGCGCGATTTCGCCCGGCGGGGCCGACCCGGTCAACCACCCCTGCACCGTTCCCTCGACCGGCGTAGAATGAATCATTCCGCGGGGGTGCGGCTTCGCGATCGAATCCGCCGGCGCGGTCCACTCCGCCGGGACGGCTCCCAGGCGTTTCCCTTTTAACGTTGGAAGGTCGTTTGCGTTATGCGAAGTTGCGGCGTGCTCTTGCATCCCACATCGCTGCCATCCCCGTACGGGATCGGCGACCTGGGCCGATCCGCCTATCGCTTCGTGGATTGGCTGGGCCGGGCCGGGCAAGACTACTGGCAGATTCTGCCCTTGGGGCCGATCGACGAGAACGGCTCGCCGTACAAGTCGGCCTCGGCCTTCGCGGGAAACGAGTTGCTGATCTCTCCCGACCTCTTGGCGGAGTGGGGATTGGTGACGCGGGGCGACGTGGAAGACCTTTGCCCGCCCGATTTCCCCCCCGGCAGCCCGGTCGATTTCCCCGCCGTGCGGCGCCGCAAGACGGCGCTCCTGGACCGCGCGTTTTCGGTCTTCGCGGCGCGGCGCGATCCCGGCCTGCGGGAGGACTTCCTCGCCTTTTGCCGCGCCAAGGCCCGCTGGCTGTACCCTTATGCCTGCTACTGCGCCCTGAGCGAGCTGCACGACGGCCTGCCGTGGAATCGCTGGGACCGCCAGTATGGGCCGCCGGGCGACGCCGAGGCCGTCTCCTACGACGCCTGTTTGAGCCGGCTTCCGCGCGAGATTCGACCGGCCTGGGAAAGGTATTGCTTTCGGCAGTTCCTATTCTTCCGCCAGTGGGAGGAACTGCACCGATATGCGCGC
>JAAZNR010000352.1 GCA_012798155.1 Thermogutta sp.
GGATGGCGAAGTCGGGATCCTTGGCGGCCTCCTTGAGGTCGATGATCTCCTCCGCCGCGCAGACCCCCGCGAAAGCGAGGACCGCCGGCATCAAACACGCAAGCAAGCATTGTTGGGGCAAAGACATGGTAGCATCTCCTGAAAGCAAAGGGACCTCACACATCAAACGAACGCGTTGCTCTCCCGCACGGCGCGTGCGGAACAGGTCGGCTCCGATACGCGGGGCGACGGCCGCCCGTCGCCGGGAATCATCCCGGCAGGTCGGCCTTTTCCCACTGGTCGCGGAGGAAGGCCAGGGACTTGGGGATTTCGACCTCGCGATCCCCGTCGCAGCCGCACTCGAAGCTGCAATAGTCCTGGTAGCCGACCCACTTCAAGCCGCGGAAGCCGTCGATGAACGAGCGTTCGTCCTGGCCGGGGAGGACCCGCCGGCGGGAGGCCAGGTGGACGTGGTGCAGCCACGGTCCGCCCGCCACGAAGGCCGCGAAATCGCTCGGCTCCTCGATGTACATGTGATAGAAGTCGCCCATCACGCAGACGCCGGGGCTGTTGACGTCGCGGCAAATGGCGGCCGCGTCCGCGACCTGCCGCAGGAAGTACGCCTCGCCGCGATTGAGCGGCTCGAACAAGACCCGCGACTTGGCGTTGACGGCGTGTTCGCCGATCTCGGGCATGATGTCCAGCAGGACCTTGCGGATCTCCTGGTTGGTCAGGGGCGTTTGGCCGTTGAAGGCGGGGACGTAGATCACGCCGGTCGATTGCAACTCGCCGGCCGCCGAGAGGGCCTCTTTCAACATGCGGATGCCCTCCTTGCGGCGCTCCGCGTCGTCGGAGACGAGGGCCCCGCCGGCCGATCCCCAGCAGACGGCGCTGATCTTCAGGCCGGCGTCGGCGGCGGCCTTGCGATACTGCTCGACCTTGCCCGGAGCGTCGCCGGGCAATTCCACCGCGTCAAAGCCCCAGGCCTTCATCTTGGCCAGCTTTTCCTCCAGGCTCTTGCCGGGGATGACGCCCAACTGGCTGGAGAGTTGGAGCTTGGCGCCGGGCTTGGGCTGAGAAATCTCGCCCGGCGCGGCGAGGGCGCGGGCCGCCGCGCCGCCCGATATCCCCGCTCCCATCAAGGCCGCCGTACCGGTCCAACGAAAGAACTCTCGGCGCTGCATCATCGTGTCGCTCCTTGTTCGGTTGCCAATGATCGGGTTTCCAAGAACGTGCCTTGCGAGACGGGCATTCACCCATCCGCCGATCGGATCATCAGGATAATTCCGGAGCACCGCCTTCCGCAAGTGGTGAGCCGGCCGCAAGTGCTTTCCCCACCGGCTTTCGCCGGCGGGGCGCGTTGGATTGGGCTATAACACCGCCGGCTTACGCCGGTGGCTCACGTCTTGCCGCACTCACGTTTCGGCGCGATTTCGCCCACCGGCTTTCGCCGGCCGGGCGCGTTGGATTGGGCTATAACACCGCCGGCTTACGCCGGCGGCTCATGTATCGGCGGCGCGTATTTGCGGGCCGGGAAAAGCGTGCTGCGCAACGCGGAAGCCGGCCGACGGGGTGGCTGGGGTCGTAGCGTAGCGAAGCCCCCAGTCAGTCGTTTTCAGGGCGACTCCCCCCCGGCTTACGCCGGCGGGGCGGCAGGGCGGATCAGAGGTAGTATTCCAGCGGTTCCTCGGCGGGCGGAGGGGCGGAGGGCGTCAGCAGGCCGCGATCCGCGAAGAAGACGGTCGCCTCTTGCCGCGTGGCGTCGGCCAGCAAGGCGATGCAGCGCCCCGGCGGGACCACGTCGGCCGCGTCCACGACCCGCACCAAATCCGCCCACATGCC
>JAAZNR010000353.1 GCA_012798155.1 Thermogutta sp.
CGAAAGCGGGTTAACGATCTTACGCAGACTCACAAAGCTGCGTACCCCAGTTTGCCCAGCTTCTTATCCTGCGCTGTAAAATTACGTCTTGCCAGCCGCAAGGTGGCACCCAATCTAATTTGAAGACAGGCTCTTAGTGGGTCTCTGGACCTTTGCAAATTGTGGTGACAAGTTCTCGTCCGCCTTGGAAGAGGGTTATGGTGAGGTCAATTAGCCGCGAAAACGGCTTGCTGTGATTGCCCAACTTCACCAAGCCCTCACCCGCTGCCCCTCTCCCAGAGGGAGAGGGGAGCAGTTTGCAAAAGCCCAGTGAGTCTGTAGCGACGTTTCGCGCTGGGACGAATCAAGGGATCGCGAGGCGCGGCCGCCTCCGGATCGCGGAGCAGCGGCAGGAAACCGACGCTGTCCGATGCCGGCAGGCGGCCGTTGCGCACAAGACGGACGGCCGATTCGCCAACGGCGGTCCATCGCGAACCGGCATCGCGCGGTTTACGCCTCTTCGGTCGGCATTTCCAGGGTTTGCGTCTCGAGGCCGGCCAGCGCCAGAACTCCGTAGAGCACGAACCCCACGATGAACGCGGCGACGGGCGGGCAGGGGACGTAGCTGGTTCCCAACACCAGATCGATACCGCCCACGGCGAAGCCCACGATCCACGAGATCCAACCCGCGGGATTGAAGCCCGCGCGGGGACCCGCCCAACGCTTTCCGGCCAGCAAATAGTCGGCCGCCATGGCGCCGCATACCGGGCCGAAGGACGCACCGATGATGGTGAACACGTCGGCGGCGTTACCGGCGTAGCCGCTCAAAACCAAGAGGATCGCCACCAAGGCTCCGATACCGCACGACACGAAGGGATTGACCTTGGGGAGCGTGGTCTTGAAACTGTTCGCGGCGATGAAGCTGGAAAAGCAAGCCGACGGGAACGCCGCGATGGCCAGCAGATACCAGAACACATCCGGCGCGGCCCGGCCCAGACTGGGAGCCAGCTTGCCCATGACCAGGGACGTTTGCAGAACCGGCGGTTTGTCGAGCAGGCCGGCGCCGGCAGCCCCCGCCGCAATGAGCAAAGACAGACCTCCTGTCAGGATGATGGCCCCGGCGATGCCCACCAAGCCGCCCCACGCGATGTCGTTCTCGTCGCGATTGCCCATTCCGAAATCCACGCCGGCCGCTCCCGCCGTAGCAAAGAAACCGACGACATAGGTCGCGATCGCCGCGAAGACTCCCCACACGGTCAAGGCGTCCGCGGCCTTGGGCGCCTGCACTGACTGGGCCTCCGAGGCTGCTTCACTTTGCGCCGCGGCAGGGAGCGGTTCCTTGCCGGCCTCCACCAGCTTCTCGTGGTCGAACTGAACCAGCCCCCCAATCGAGACAAGGGTCAATACGATGAGGATGGTGAGAGGGAGGAGCGGCAGGTAGGTTGCCACTCGCCCCACGTATTGAATACCCTTCAGCCCCATGAATGTGGCCAAGACAATGAACACGACGGCTACCACGGCGTAGGTGGGGCTGCCGAACCCCACTCCAAAGGGCGCGCATAGCAATCCCGCCGTAGCAAAGGCGTTGACCGCCACCCATCCGAACTGCAGGCACCCCATCAGGAAGCCGGGCATGATGAATCCCCCCTGCACGCCGTAGGTCGAGGTTCCCACGATGTACAGCGGCAGGCCCGTCTTCACGCCCAATTTGCCGGGAACGAGATAGAAGAGGTAGTGGCACAACAGGGCGGAGACTATCAGGGCCAGAAGAGCGATTCCGATCCCCTGCGACAGCGCACCACCGGCATTCAAAGGTATGCCGCTCCCCCGTACCAGCTCCTTGATGACGGGCACTTGGTGCCAGAACACGAACCAAAGGAAGATGCCCGCATAGCTCGGGGCGGTACTCGCATACCAAGGCGTCCGATTCTCTTTCGGCACGGGCTTGGCCGAGGCCACATAGTCCGGAAGCATTCCAGCCATCGCGATCCTCCTCATTCGTGGGGCAAGTGTTGCGGTACGACGCCGAACAGGACATTCGTTCCCGGGGTCGGCCGCCGCATTGACAGCGGTGCCGGCACTCCGTGCGATTGGGATTGAGTATACCCCACGCGGCGGCGAAGTCCAGAACCGCCGTGAACATTTTCCCCGGCCTGAGGGTACTCCGCCCGACGCATTTCCCCCCCAGCATCCACACCAAGCAATGTTGACCGATCCGGGACTTTGACATTAACATGGGCTAGTCAGAATGGCCGAATTGTGTGCTCACAGCGCCTTGCCTTTGGGATTTCGGGCTTAGCTCGGGGGGCCGCATCGCCATCCGCGGGCGATTCCGCGGAGAAGGGCCTGCTGCCGCGACATGGACGAAACCGGCAAATCCGTGCGAACGAAACGGCGATGGCATTGGATTGCTCTGATAGGCCTTGCGCTCTCGGTGCGACTGGGGGCCGCGGCTGCATGGGATTGGCGATTCCAGGGCCGACTGGTCTTCGGTGACAGCGTCAGCTATTGGCATCTGGCTCGGGCGGCGGCACAGGGAGAGCCGTTCCGGTACGGAGACTACGGCCGCGTCTTCCGGACGCCCGGCTATCCCCTCCTGCTGGCCCCCTTGTTCCTGATGGCCGGAGAATCACCGCCGTTCTTCGCGGCTCGAGCGCTGGGCGCTGTTCTCGGCACGCTGGGCGTGATCGCCACGGGCCGGCTCGGCAAGTTGCTGTGGGGCGATCGCGCGGGCTGGTGTGCCGCCTTCGTGGCCGCCGTGCATCCCGAATGCGTACTGTCCTCCGTCCCCATTCTCAGCGAGGCGGCATTCTGCCCGGTGTGGGTCATTCACCTTGCGTGCCTCGCCGCTTTGCTGCAGGTTGCGGAGTCGCGCGCGGCCTGGACCTGGGCGGTCTGCGCCGGGCTAACGGCCGGAGCCGCCGCTGTGATTCGCCCCAGCGCGTTGCTGTGGCTGCCTTTCGTGTTCTCCGTTCTGTTGCTCATGGATCGCAAGGCTTTGCCCCCGCATCTCCTTGCGGCGGCGGGCTGCGCGGCCATTGCCGTGCTGCTGCCCTGGTGGATCCGAAATTACTCGGCGACCGGTCGTTGGATTTTGACCACGACGCAGGTCGGGCCGAGCCTCTACGACGGCTGCAATTCGAACGCCGACGGCGGCAGCAACATGGGTTTCATGAAGGCCGCCGTGGACGAAACGAGGCAAAGCTTGGGAGATCGAGGGACCGACCCCCTGGCCGTGGAATTGGAAGTTGACCGCCGCCTTCGCCGGGAGGCCATGCATTGGGCGGCGGAGAACCCCGGTCAATTCCTGCGGTTGGCCCTTGTCAAGTTGCGGCGGTTTTGGAGTCCGATTCCCAACGAGCGGGCCTTCAATACGTTCCCCGTCAATCTCGTGATGGCGGCGGGCTTCTTGATCGTAATGCTGCCGGCGGCGGCAGGGCTTGTGCTGGGCACGGCGAGAGGAACCGCGTTTTTGACCTGCTGGTTGCCCGCGGCCTACTTCACATTCTTGCATGTCATTTTCGTCAGCTCCGTGCGGTATCGCCAACCGATCATGTTCGGTCTCATCGCCGCGGCGGCGCCGGTTCTCGTGCGGACGATCGACTTCCTACGATCGGGAAGCCGACGGTGGGACAAGGCGACACCGCCGCGGGTCCCGCCGAGGAAGGAAGGTTAGCGTACTCAACCCCGTGAAAAGATTTCGCAAGCAGAGAAGGCCGCTACTGACCGTGCTCCAATGGGCACTCATCCTCCTGCCGCTGCTGGTGGGGGGCGCCTATCTCTTTATCTTCTATCAAGTGGATTCTCTGCTGCGTGCCGAGATCGAGCGACAGTTTTCGGCCCGATACCCCGACTTGGACCTCCGGCTGCGTTCGGCGGTTTGGACGTCGGGGGAGGGTATTCATCTCAAGGGAATCCGAATCCGCGATCCGCGATTGGATGCCCAAGCCGGCGATATTTGCGAGATCGAGGAGTTGTTCATCGGGTTTTCGGCCACCCTCGAGCAATTGTGGCGAGGCGACGTCGCGGTCGAAACGGTTCGCGTACGCCGCCCGCGGATCCGAGCCGTGCAAGTCGATGCGACGAGCTGGAATTTCGCATCCCTTTTGCCCTTGCCGCAGTTCAGTCGCAATCCGCCGCCGATTGCAATCGAGAGCGGCACCCTGGAAATCCTGGGACTTTCCTCGAGTCGGGGCGGTCTCACGCTGCGGGATATCGAATTGGACATTCGGCGCGTCCCCGCCGACAATCGATCCGAAAGCCCTTCAGGAAGGCGGATGCGTCAGTTGAGCGGGACCTGCACCGGTGATTTCTTGCGGCGTGCCCATATCAACGGCACGATTGACCCGCATGCCTTGCAAATGAATCTGGATGGCACGGTCGATTCCTTGGAGGTGTCTCCCGCATTCTGGGCGGCGTTACCGCAACGGATATCCGAACGTCCCCCGTTGTTGGCGAACCTCCGCGCCCAAGCCGCGTTCGGATTTCGCGTGTCGTACGACCCGGCGGCCTCCCCTCCGCTTCGGTTCGATCTTGCCGGCCGGTTACTCCAGGGGCGATGGGATGCGCCGCTCGCGGCTCATCCCTTCACGGATATCGCGGGCCGATTTCGGATTACCGACCAGAGCGTGCGACTGGACGAGGTGCTGGCGGTTTCGGGCGGGACTCAGATTCAGATTCGCGAGGCGGAGGCGCGATACGGGGAGACGCTGGAACCGCTGCTTTTGGATGCGACCGTCACGAACTTGGAGGTGGAGCCCGGTCTGAAACCCCTGTTGCCCGCCGCCGTGCAGCGGCAATGGTCGAAGATATTTCCCGCCGGATTGGTCAATCTACAGACGCGTCTGGAGTGGGTTGCCGCGCGTCCCCGCGGTTTTATCCGAATGGACCTGCTGGACGCCTCCTTTGCCTATGCGGAGTTCCCTTATCGCTTGCAAAAGGCCCAAGGTTATTTGCGATTGGATCTGTCGGAAGAGCGGCTGGACGTGAATCTCACGGCCCGAGCCGACAATCAGCCGGTGGAGATTCGAGGGCATGTCTTGAATCCCCTGGGCGTCTCGCAAGCACGCTTGTCGGTCACGGGACGAGGGATTCCCTTGACGGAGCGGCTGTTTTCGGCCGTGCTCAATCCCGCAACTCAAGATCTGCTGCGAGCCTTGCACGCCGCCGGCAAGATCGATGTCTGGGTGGGGATTGGGCAAGAGGTGCCGGGGGGAAAGCCGCGCACACAAATCCAGATCGATTTGCGGCAATGCTCCCTCAAGTTCGCCGGGTTTCCCTTTGCCATTTCCGATATTGCCGGCCGCATCATCAAGCGCGGCGACGTCTGGGAATTTCAAGACCTGACGGGCACGCACGGCAGCTCCCAAATCCAGGCTCATGGAGACTTGATTCGAGATGAAAGAGGCTCGGTATTCTCC
>JAAZNR010000354.1 GCA_012798155.1 Thermogutta sp.
CAACCCCACCTGATCCAGCGTGCTCAGTCGCTCCTTGACCTGATCCAAGCCGTTGTGCCCGGCGCCGTCGTAGCCCAATTCCTTCAACATCCGCGCCTGCTGCTCCAGATCCCGCCTTTTGGCATCATGGGTCTCGATGCAGAAGGCGAAAAAGGGTTGCACGGAATCGCGGCCCGGCTCCTCGGCGCCGATTTTCCCCAGGCCGATTAGAGCGCCGATCAAAGTCACCGACAATAAACAAACCGAAAATCGAAGGCAAGTCATCGTCTCATCTCCGTTGCCATGGAAACCCGAAGCCGCGCAAACCGCGCACTTCGAAACCGCCCAAACACCGGCAATGGCGTGTCGTTTGGCCATTCGAGCCTGGGCCGAAACCACGATTCACCTTCGCGCGGAACCGGGGATCAGCGGTTTCGTCCCAAGCGTTCTCCCGCTACCACACGCGGCAGATGAAGCACTTGAGGTAGTTCGTTTCCTTGCAGGTCACCAAGGTCGGGTGGTCCGGGGCCGCGCCGCGCATCTCCAGGATTTGAATCTCCCGTCGCGTCTGCTGGGCCACCCCGAACAACATGTTGAAGAAATCCTCTCGCGTAACATAGCCGGAGCAACTGCACGTGACCAGTACGCCGCCCGGCTCCAGCAATTCAACACCCAGCCGATTGAGGGAATGGTAAGCGCGAAGGGCGTCGGCAACCGAAGATTTTCCGCCCGCGAACTTGGGCGGGTCAAGGATGACCATACCGAATCGCTCGCCCTCTTTTCGCAGGTTTCCCAAGGTCTGAAAGGCGTCGCCCACCGCAAATCGCACGTTGGCGGCCCCATTCATTTGTGCGTTCGCTTGCGCGAGCGTCACGGCCCGGTCGCTGCCGTCAAAACCCAGCACCTCCCCGGCCTTGCCGATTTTGGCACAGTCCAGGGCGAAGCCGCCCGTGTAACAGAACATGTCCAGCACGCGTCTCCCCTCGGCGTACCGGGCCGCGGCCGAGCGATTCTCGCGTTGATCCAGGTAGAACCCGGTCTTTTGCCCTTCCAGCAAATCGACGCCGAACTTCAGCCCGTGTTCTTCGATCACGATGGGACCCGAGGGACGATTCCCGCTCAAAACGCCGTCCGCATACGCATCGCCCTGGGACCTCCGCAATTCCGGCTCGACGCGGACCAGCATCGCCGCCGGTCGGACGAGATCGCCGATCGCCGCGGACAGAATCGGCAGGCGTTGCGCCATGCCGACCGATCCTACCTGGATCACCACGTAGTCGCGGTATCGGTCCACAATCAGGCCGCTCAGACCGTCGGCCTCGCTGAAAATCAATCGGCAGGCCTCGGAGGGGCGCGTCAAGCCCAGCATTTCGCGGAGCATCACCGCCCGGCCAATGCGATCCCGCCAAAAAGAGGCGTCCAATCGTTGCCGCGTGTCCCACGAATACAGGCGGACGCGGATTCCGCCGCGACCTTCGTAGATGCCCCGTGCTATGACGCGGTCGCCCTTGCCCACCAGATCCACGACCTGCCCATCGGCGGGATTGCCCTCGATCCGCTCGATCGAGGTGGCGCGGACCCAGGGGTGCCGCTCCAGGAAAGGACGCGATCGGTCGCCGCGAACAAATACTCGACCCGCCGGTGATTCCAAATCCATGCTTTCAACTCTCAATTCCGTCTCGTGTTCCATTCGTGTAGCCGTTCACGCGCGTGCCCGGTGTGGCATCGGAACGCGGAGGCGCAGAGGCTGTTTTTGAAACGCAGAGGGCGCAGAGGATGCGGAGAAAGGAGAAAGTAGCCGCAATTCTCTTGTCTCTGCGTTCTCTGCGTTCTCGGCCTTTCATTCTGCGCGGCCGTCCCTGGCCGCTGCGAGCCGAAAAACTTATCCGCCGATTCACTCCCCAAGGCGGCAATCCCATTGTCGCCGCTTTCATCGCCGGCATTAACCCAGTCCCCGTGAACGGTTACCCATTCGTCGAGGCGGCCCCCCCGAAACCGACCAAAGCCGCCCTATTGCCAGTGGCGAGAGTCTGCGACGCCCGCGGTTGCGACGTACGGCACGGCACTCCCATCGGGGGCCGCCCCACACCGCTCCCCATCTCGGCCGGTCAAGAGTCGGCCCGATCCACCGCCGCGTGTACCAAATCGCTGAAGTCGCGCAGATCGCGCAGTTCCTCGCAAATTCGAGGGGCCGCGAAAATCCTCACGCGCTTCACATAGTCGTCGAATTGCTGCTGCGCCAAGGCCCGCACGACCGGCGACACCTGAACGAGCGGCCGATAACACTGCTCTTTGGGGAAAAAGACATCCACCTGAAACTCGATCTCTTTGTGGACGGGCGGGGCGTCCACCATGACCTCGAACGGCGCCACCACCCTTTTGATCCGTGCGGATAACAGGGCCGCCAATTCCTCGCCGCAGGCCGCCAGCCACGGATACGGCCGCCGCGCCAGACGGCGGTACAGCTCCTCGTTCTCGATGGCGCTGTACTGCGCCACGCGTTTGAACAGGCATCGCTGCGTACCGAAGACGCCGTCGAGCAAGACCCCTGCCGCTCCATTCCCCGCGATGCCGCGAAGCGTCTGCACGAAATCCCATTCGCTTTGGCGGAACAAGACGTCGAGGTCCAGACGCGAGTAGAGCTGATAGAAGGCCCGCTGCAACATGGCCGTGGCGGAGCGGACGGCATGATGCCAATACACTTCGCTGAACATCACGTAGCGTGCGAACAACATCAGCTCGGCGGCCGTCTTGCCTTTTTCCGTAATGGCCAGGCCGTCCCCCGCCTCGTTGACGCATAGGCTTTTTACCAATCGCTGCTGATCGAAGTTGCGCCCGTAGGGCACGCCCGCGTGCACGCTGTCGCGGTAGAGATAGTCCATCTTGTCGATGTCGATCGGCCCCGAGAGGATGCCCGCCAGCAACCGCTCGCCCGGCTCTCGCGGACTCCCGCCGTGCAACAAATGGACGAGGTCTCGCGGGTTGATGTTCCAGTCGTTGCGAAGCACGTCCCCGATTTCGCTTTCCAGCAAAAAGCTGCTCACGAACATTTCGTGGCGGGGCACCCCGGGCAGGCGGAGGTCCTCGATGGCGTGGCAAAACGGCCAGTGCCCCAAATCGTGCAGCAGCGCCGCGGCGATCAAGAGTTCGGCCTCTTCCGGCCGGACGATGCGTTGAAATCGCTCGTCGCTCTCCAGCCGTTTGAGGAACAGCAAGGCGAGGCGATAGACGCCCAAGGAGTGCTCGAAACGCGTGTGATTGGCGGCGGGATACACCAGCGACACCAATCCCAACTGCGTGATCCTGGCCAGCCTGCGGAACTCCACCGTGTCGATCAGACGCTTCACGCGATCCGTCAAGGGCACGTCCAGCTCCGGCGGAATGCGCACCAGTTGCCGCTGCTCGTCGCAGGCTCGCAGTTCAGGGATGTCCCGGATGGCGTACATGGAGGGACCGTGACTCGTTCCGGAAAAAAACCTCTCGCAACGGAGGATGCGGCCGATCCCGTCTTTACGCAAGGGGGATTTCGTCGGGGGGGATGTCCCAAATCCAGCCGATGCCGGCCGCCCAGCGTAGCAGCACCGTGACCAGCACGAAGAGAGCGAAATGCAGCAGCCCGTCGCCGTAATCCAAATCCATCGTCAAATAGGCGACGAACCCGCCCACCAAGAACAGCGGTGAGGCGAACACCACCCAGGTCCAGATGTCGGAGGTGATCAAAGATCCTCTCATCCCTTCCAGGCCGGCCCAGATTACCAAATAGCCCGCCGCGCACAGAACCGCCCGAACGTACAGCCGGCGTCCCTGGAGGGGAAAAAGCTCGTCCTCGCTGTGCAGAAAGGCGTATCCGCCCGCCGCTATCGCCGGAGTCACAAGGAGAAGCCCGACGATGCGGACGATCGGGTTCTCGAAGGCGGAGGCCCGGCCCAGCAGGAGCGTCCCCACCGCGACGACGAGGATCGCCCCGATCACGGCCGCCGCGGTAACGGCGTTGATTTCCAAACGCGGCCGGGCGATGGGTTTGGTGGCCAACTTGCCGGCTTGGGTACGCCCCCCCGAAGCGAACTGCTCCGGCTCGTGGATGACGACCTGCTCGCTGAGTTTCGGGATTTGGATGATAGTCTTGCATTTGGGACACGGACCGCTCTTGCCCGCGAACTTATCGCTGACGTTGAATCGCGTCCTGCACCCGGGACACACTACAAAGATGGCCATGACGATCCCCCGACTCTCTCGGCCCGGCGTGGTCCGACTCCGCCTCTTGAGGAAACCTCAATCCCTAAAGCTTACCGGATTGAGGGGGCCTTGGCGAAGTCCTACCCACCGCGTTTCCCTGGCCGAAACGCCTGACATCCGCCGAAACCCAGGTGACTTTCGGCCGGCGGACCCCGCGCGGGGCGATTGGACGAAAGAACCCACGTTCGGCAGAACCACGGTGTGACGGTCGCGGCATGGGATCGTCCCGCCGTTCGTCGCGAGCCGACCGTGGAAAAGGGACCGGGAAACAGTTCACTCGCTCGAATTCGGACGCAATTTTTATGATAGCACGCCCCGCGTGTCCGGGCGGGTCAAAAACTTTTGCGACGCACGCGTTGCGTTTGCTGGGGTAGATTATCTCAGGGGACTTTCTAGAACGTTCCCCACTGGACATGCGCGACGGCCCCCGGCCTCGCCCCATTGGGCTGTCGCCTGCGAGCGACGTCGGACTCGAAGGGTTCCGTCCCATGAAGCTGCTTTCCATCCTCAGTCCACGTGCCTCCTTGGCAACGGCGATCGCGCTTATCCTTGCGTGCGGTGCCGGCCTCGGCTGGTGGCTCGTCGTCGAAGCCGACCGGGAGCTGCGATCCCAACTCGTACTCCAAGCCCGCTTGGTGGCAGGTGCGATCAACGCCGAAGCTTTGCAGACCTGGACCGGGACGGAGGACGACGTAGCGTCGCCCGACTATCGCTCGCTAAAAAAGCAGCTTGCCGCCGTCCGCGCGGCCGACCCCAAGTGCCGTTTCGTCTATCTGATGGGGCAAACAACCGATGGTCGAGTGTTTTTCTTCGCGGACAGCGAGCCTCCCGGTTCCAAGGACGAATCTCCGCCCGGCCAGATTTACCAAGAAATATCGCCGGAAAATCTCGAGGTATTCCGAACCAAGACCGCTCGAGTTACCGGGCCGGCGCGCGATCGCTGGGGCACCTGGGTCACGGCGGTGGTACCGCTAAGCGATCCCCAATCGGACCGACTCCTCGCCGTCTTGGGCATGGACTTCGACGCTCGCGATTGGATGTGGCACGTCGCGTCCCAAGCTGCCTTTCCTAATGGTGTGTTGCTGCTTTTCGGTCTCAGCTTCCTCCTGGCACTCACGCTTGCGCTTAGCGCAACCCAACGGGATGCGGTACGTCTCCGCACGCGCCCGATGGAGGCTTGCGAAGTGCGACGTGTTGCACCCTCTCCGGCCGAAGAACTGACCATGTCGCGTCTGCTCGTCGGGCTGGGAACCATGGGCGTCGCGTTCCTGGCGGTTGTTCTCTACCAGACGACGCGATGGTCGAATGAACACATTAACCGCACCGCACAAAACGAGGCCGCGTTGGCCGTAACCTTCAACGCGGCGCTTCGAGACTACGTATCGGAGCACATTCGGCCGGAAATAAAAAAGCGGTGCCAATCCGGTGAATTCATTCCCGAGGTGATGTCCACGTCGTTCATTGCAAGGCGAGTCTTCGAGAGGGTCCAGGCCGCCCTTTCGCGAGCCGTCGTGCGTTTTCCCTCGCGGAATCCCCGTAACCCAGCCAATCGGGCGACCCCGGCGGAGGAGGACATTATCCGCTTTTTCGAGCAAAATCCGGCCAACGCCTCCTGGACCGGCACGATCAGATTTTCCCCAGACGGCGAAGAATATCTGGTCCACGCTTTACCGCGAAGATACAAGACCCAGTGCCTCAAATGTCATGGGAACCCCAAAGACGCCCCACCCACGCTTGTGGAGCGCTATGGGCCGATCGCCGGATTCAACCACTCCGAGGGTGACGTTTCTTTGGATTTGACGGCGATCCCCATCAGCGCCGCCCGTGCGGAAGCGGCTTCCGCCCTTCGCCGGCACATGATGTCGGCCGGAATTCTTTGTTTGTCCTTCATCGCAGGAACGGCCGGCCTGGTTTGGCTGGACTTTGTCCACCGAGGCCGCATGCAACGCGCGCTCCGCCAAAGTCAGGAGCATCTCGCCGCGACCTTGCGATCCATCGGCGACGGCGTCGTTGCCTGCGACTGCCAGGGCAAAGTCACCAGCATGAATCGCGCCGCGGAAACCCTTACCGGGTGGAACACGGCAGAGGCCGAGGGCCGGCCCATGGAGGAGGTCTTCCGAATCGTCCACTCCAAGACGCGGCAGGCTGCCGAGAATCCCGCCGTTCGCGCTTTATCCGACGGCACCACAGTCGAACTTGCCAATCATACGATTCTCATTTCGCGGGACGGTACGGAACGGCACATCGCCGACAGTTGCGCCCCGATCCGGGATGCTGATGGGAACATCAGGGGCGCCGTCCTTGTCTTTCGCGATGTAACGCAGGAATATCTGCAGCGTGAGGCCCTTCAGGAAGGCGAGGAACGTTTCACCCAGCTTGCCAAACTGACCCGAACCTTCACCTGGGAGGTCGATATTGCCGGCCTTTACACCTACGTCAGCCCCTCGGTGGAAACGGTGCTGGGGTATCAGCCGGAAGAACTTGTCGGCAAGATTCGATTCTACGACCTGCATCCCGAACAAGGCCGAGAAACATTCCAACACAGGTCCTTTCGCATCATGCAATCCGGACAAGCTCTCGTCAACCTTGAAAATCCCGCGGTTGCCAAGGACGGCCGAATCGTCTGGTTGTCAACCAACGGCACTGCCATATTCCATGAAGACGGAACCCTCTGCGGCTATCGGGGAAGCGATAGGGACGTGACCGAGCAGAAGCACGCCCAGCAGGAGTTAGAAGGCATGGTGAATGCCTTGGAATCCGTCAATCAGACCCTTGAGGAGTTCTACCGCGTGGCCGAGTCCGCCACGCGGGCGAAGAGCGAATTTCTGGCCAACATGAGTCACGAAATTCGCACGCCCTTGACGGCGATTCTGGGGTTCACCGAGATCTTGATCGCGGATCCCAGCGTCGAACAGGGGCCGCCGGATGGGATCCATGCGCTCCACACCATTCAGCGGAACGGTAAATACCTCTTGGAATTGATCAATGATATTCTCGATCTTTCCAAAATCGAGGCCGGCAAGCTGGAGGTGGAACGCATTGCATGCTCACCCGCACAGCTCCTTACCGACGTAGTTGCCTTAATAGGTGTCCGCGCGGCCGCCAAAAACCTGCCGCTTAACCTCCAGTTCGTCGGCAAGTTACCCGAAACCATTGACACCGACCCCCTGCGCCTGCGGCAAATTTTGATTAACCTGATCGGCAACGCCATCAAGTTCACCGAGACGGGCGAGGTTCGCCTCGTGGTCCGCCTCGTGCAAGAGCCGGACCGGCCCGCCTTGCTTCAGATCGATGTGATCGACACGGGCATCGGACTGACCGAGGAGCAAGCCGCGCGGTTGTTCCAACCCTTCAGCCAAGGGGATTCTTCCACCACGCGGAAGTATGGTGGAACCGGCCTGGGATTGACGATCAGCAAGCGGCTGGCCGAGATGCTCGGCGGCGACATTACGTTCCTTAGTACTCCCGGAAAGGGCAGCACCTTTACGCTGACCGTTGCGACCGGGGACCTGAACGGCGTACGGATGCTGGACTTGCCGAGCGAGCACGCAGCCGGAAAGCCGACGGGTCCCACCGCCGGCTCCGTTCCGATAGTGCGACTGCACGGTCGCATCCTGCTGGCCGAAGACGGTCCGGACAATCAACGCCTGATCAGCTTCATCCTCAGGAAGGCCGGTGCCGAAGTGGCGGTGGTCGAAAACGGGCAGGCAGCCCTGAACGCGGCATTGGCCGCCCGCGATTGCGGCGAGCCTTTCCACCTGATCCTGATGGATATGCAAATGCCCGTCATGGACGGCTATACGGCGACGGCTCGGCTACGCGAAGCGGGCTACACCGGCCCCATTGTCGCCCTGACCGCCCACGCCATGGAAGGCGACGAGGCCAAGTGCCGCGAGACCGGCTGCGACGATTATTTGACGAAACCCATCGACCGAGCCAAGTTCATGGAGACGATTGCTCGGCTCTTGGAAGCCCCGCCGATCTCTCCAGGCGATCTTGCTCCCCTGTCATCAATACCCGACCATGGCGACGCGACAGGTGCGGCTCCGCAAACCGCTTGACGGCGACTGGGGCACGATTCCGGCCCTGTCCGGGGTGATTTCTGCATCGTATCAAGCGTCGCGGCCGGCCGGGCCGCCGCCGCGATGCCAAGAGTTGGGAACCGCCGCTTGAAGTTCCGGCGCGGCCGGGTAGAATCAGTAATCAAGGCTGGACTTGCCCCACAACCCCTATCAGCGGACCCTATCAGCGGATCAGCGAAGCGAAGCGGTGGAGAAGGGGGCGATTGGATTGCCGGCGTGTCGGGCGGCTAGCTCAGTTGGTTAGAGCGCGATCCTCACACGGTCGAGGTCACTGGTTCGAGCCCAGTGCCGCCCAACTTGGCAGGGTAGCGGCATCCGGCGGCATTCCGCAGGGTTTGATGTAACCTCCGTTCCGGCAGTACTTTCCGGCGATGTTCCGAAAACGCCGCCATGTCCTGCCGCAAGCCGCCGCGTCGGATTTTGCGTCACCGTTACGTCGGATTTTGCGTCGGCGTTCGCGGCCGTCGTCGTCCTCATGCGTCACCTAGCGAACCGTGGCGAACGTGATCCGGCGTCGTGGGAGCGGTCGCCCGTTGGAAGTCGTTGTCCGTCACTTGCCAGTAGTGCCGGTCGGCGATTTGGACCGTATGACCGCACCACGCCGCCGCCACGTGCTGGGGGTACTCTCTGGCCAACTCCGTCGCCCTCGTGGCCCTCAGGTTCTGCCACAACTTGGGCCAGGGCGTCACCCCGGCCGACGGGTGATTCTTTGTAGTTGCGTCCGCAGGTTGACCGTGGATTTACGATAGCGATTGATGACGTAAACCGTTCCCTCGGGTGTCGCGTCCCAAAGCTCCTCCAACGCTTGCCGTAGCTCAGGGAACAGCGGGATGATCCGTTCGCCGCGTCCGGCGTGGTGTTCCGTCTTCGGCGATCTCACCCGCAGCCGCCCGCGTTCCCAGTCGATGTCGCTCCACGTCAGCGCGACGATTTCGCTCGGGATTCGCAAAGCACCCCAGCGGGCCAGGGCGAACAGCACCCGCCATTCGGCGTCGGGGCAGGCTTCCAGCACCTTGCGGGCGTCCTCCACGGTGACGAACGCATCCCTCGCCTTGTCGTGTCCCACGCTTTCCGTCAGCTTGGCGAACGGATTCCTCGGCAGCAGTTCGCGGTCCACCGCGTC
>JAAZNR010000355.1 GCA_012798155.1 Thermogutta sp.
ATGCCTTTGATCTCGGCGGCGATGCGGTCGATCGCCTCCCATTGGCGGAGGACTTTTTCGGGGGTCAATCCGCCGGCCACGGTCACGCGCTGCGAGTGATCGGTGATGGCGATATAGGCGTAGCCGCGTTCCTTGGCCGCCCGCGCCATCTCCTCCACCGTGGCCATGCCGTCCGTCCAGGTGGTGTGCATGTGCAAATCGCCCCGGATATCGTCCAGGGTGATCAGCTCGGGCAATCCCTCGCCCAAAGCCCAGTCGAATTCCCAGCGGCCCTCGCGGAGTTCGGGGGGAATCCAGGGGAGGCCCAGCGCGGCGTAGACGCCCTCCTCGTCTTCGCCCGCGATGCGGTCCTCGCCGCGAAATACACCGTACTCGTTGATTTTCAGGCCGCGTTCCTTGGCCATGCCGCGCAACACCACGTTGTGCTCCTTGGAGCCGGTGAAGTATTGCAGGGCGGCGCCGAAGGACTCCTCGGGGACGACTCGCAAATCGGCGTTCAGGCCGGCATTCAGCTCGACGGCCGCCTTGGTGGTGCCCCCCGCGAGGACCCGCCGCACGCCCGGAAACCGCTCGAAGTGCCGCATCACCGCCTCGGGGTCCTCGGCCGCGGCTAGGATGTCCAAATCGCCCACCGTCTCCTTGCCGCGGCGATAGCTCCCCGCCGGTTCGCAGCGCCGCAAGCCCGGCACGGAGGCCAGGTAGGCCGTCAGATCGCGGACGAGTTGGTCGGCCTGGTACCACAGGATGCGTTGCGACTCCTCCATGGCCGCCCGCAGGCCCTTCAAGATGTTTTCCTCCGTCTTGGCGCCGAAGCCTTTCAGTTCGCGCACGCGGTGGGCCTCGCAGGCCGCCAGCAGGTCTTCCAAACTGCGGATGTTGAGTTCCCGATAGAGCACGGCCGCCCGTTTGGGGCCCAAGCCTTGCACGCGGAGCAGCGACAGCACGCTTTCCGGAAACTCGGCCTTCAGCTCCTCCAACAGCGGCAGCGTGCCGGTGCTCAAGAGGGTCGCGATCTTTTGGGAGAGGTCGTCGCCGATGCCGGGCAACTCGCGGAGGTCGCGTCCCGACTCCACCCACTGCGAGAGCGGTTCGACCAGCTCGCCGATGGTCCGCGCCGCGGCGCGATAGGCCCGGATGCGAAAGGGATTCGCCCCCTGGAACTCCAGGAGGTCGGCCACCTGATCGAAGACCGCGGCGATTTCGGCATTGGTCACGGCGGAGAGTTCCTCGGCACAAGGCCTTGATGCAGGACGCGGCACCTCATTTGGCGGAGGGCGATCGTCGTCACGGACGCGGAGGGCGCTCGCCGTCGCTAACAGGCAGGGCGCTCCCCCTGACTGACGCAGAGGGCGCTCCCCGTGAGTGACGCGGAAGGTGCTCCCGCAAGTGACATTGTACGCCTCGGCCGCGAGGCGGAAACATCCGTCGTCCGCCGCTTCCGCCGCCGGCTTACTCGGGGGCTTGGGAAACGCATACAAAACAGCCGGGTGGCTGGGGACGTAGCGGAGCGCACGGGTGCCTGGGGTCGTAGCGCAAGGGTCGGGTGGCTGGGGGCGTAGCATGGCAGCCGGGTGGCTGGGGTCGTAGCGGAGCGAAGCCCCCAGCCGTCCGCCGATTGACCTCCGATGTGTCGGTTTGTACAGTATAGGGATGCGTTGCAGCGGGGAAGACCCTCTTTCCGGAGACACGCCATGAGTCGGCCCGAAAGCTTGACCGAGCGGCAGAACGAAATCTACCAGTTCATTCGCAAGAAGATTCTGACGCGGGGATACGGCCCCACCGTGCGCGAGATCGCGGAGCATTTCAACATCCGCTCGCCCAACGGGGTGATGTGCCACCTGCGGGCCCTGGAGGCCAAGCGGTACATCGCCCGATCGCCGAATCTTTCGCGGGCGATTCGCTTGTTGGGGGATCGCCCGGCGGCGGAGAGCGTGCAGCGCTCGAACGAAGACCGCCGCAACGGTCTGCCTCTGCTGGGGCGCATCGCGGCGGGCCGTCTGCACGAGGCCGTCGAAAACGCCGAGTCGATCGACTTCCATCAGGTCTTCGACAACCGCCAGGGCAACCTGTTCGTGCTGCAAGTCCGCGGCGATTCGATGATCGACGCCCAAATCGCCGACGGCGATTACGTGGTCGTGCGGCGGCAAGAGACGGCCGAACCGGGCAGCATCGTGGTCATCCTCACCGACGACAACGAAACCACGCTCAAGCGGTGGTTTCCCGAGCGGCACCGCATCCGCCTTCAGCCCGCCAATAAGAAAATGAAGCCGATCTACGTCCGCCAAGCGCGGGTACTTGGCGTGGTGGTGGGCGTTGTGCGAAAATTGGGGGCTTAGAGCGGCCGACCCCGGCTACCCGGCCGCTAGCGGCTCGCACTTGCGCGTAGCGTTTGCGTATTGCGTCAGTTCTCCGAGCCGCCGGCGCAGGCCGGTGCTGGAGTCGCGCCGAAACATGAGCCGCCGGCGTAAGCCGGCGGTGGGAGCGACGCGAAGCGGTCCGGCTGGGGGCTGCGCTCCGCTCCGACCCCGGCCACCCCACGGAGCGCGTCGGACCGGCGGATTCGCGCCGCCGCCCGGCCGCTACTTGGAAGCATTGGGCTTGGGGGAACCAATAGATGGAAACGCAAAGACAAGGAAAAGATGGAAACGCAGAGAACGCAGAGTTGCAGCTACGAATTCTTCTTCCTCCTCCGTGTCCTCTGCGCCCTCTGCGTTTCAAAGTCCGTGCCCTCTGCGGCTCTGCGTTTCAAAATCCGCACCTCGGCGTTTCACGGCGACGCGAATCGGCGCGTCTTGAACCGTAACAAAGAAGGAAGCGACGGATGGCCGTCTCCGAGCAGGAAATTCGCAAGGTCGCCCTCTTGGCGCGGCTGGAGCTGACGCCGGAAGAGACCCGCTTGATGGCGTCGCAATTGAGCCGCGTGCTGGAGTACATGGAACTCCTCGGCGGCGTGGACACCGAGGGCGTGGAACCGCTG
>JAAZNR010000356.1 GCA_012798155.1 Thermogutta sp.
GAAGCCGGCAGGAAGCATCTCGTAGCCGGTGGCGACGATGATTGCCCCGGCGCGGAGGACGATCGCCTTCGCCTCCTGAAGGAAATCGATCGCACCCGCGGGGCACGCCTTCGCGCAACGCCCGCACAGGAGGCAGTTGTCCAAATCCAGCAAAGCGACTTGCGGAACGGCGTTGGCGAAGGGGACGTAAATCGCCCTTCGGGCACCAAGCCCGCCTTCGAATTCGTGGGGCACTTCCACGGGGCAGGCATATTCGCACAGCCGGCAGCCGGTGCACTTTTCCTCATCCACGTAGCGCGGCTTCTTGAGAACCTCGACGCGGAATCCGGAGCCGTCGCGCCGCACGCGCTGCACCTCGGCGTACGTGATCGTCGTGATGTTGGGGTGATGTTCCGCTTCAGCCATGCGCGGCGTGCAAATGCACGAGCAGCAGTCCAGCGTGGGAAAGACCTTGCTCAGGCCGATCATCTTTCCGCCGATACTCGGCTGTCGCTCGATCAGCGTGACACGCAGCCCCATGTTTCCCAGGTCGATCGCTGCCTGGAGGCCGGCGATCCCCCCGCCGATGACAAGGGCGTCGGTTTCCACGGAGTTCGGGGTTTCGGTCATCTGTGATTGCTCCGCCCTAATTGCTCCGCCGAAGGCTCCTGCTGCAAGGCGATCACCTTGTCGCCGTCAACAACGCAGCAAGCCGATTCAGGCATGGTCGCCTTGGTCGCGCCGTCGATATAGCGATAATTCCCGTGCATCCCGCCACGTGCCGTGCAGGTGCCGCAAGCCGTGACCGAAACACCTTGCTCGATCAGTTCCTTGAGCTTCTTGACCGAGTCTTGGTCGTAGCTCCCCCTGGCCGGCGGACATCGCGAGTCCTGTCAATGGCGTGATTACATCGGACAGGTCCTCATTTCCTCCCCCCTCTCCATGGACTTTCCCGCCGCGCGAAGACCATTCCCAGTAGCATCCGTGCCGTGGCAAGGCCGCCGCTTAAAGATTATCAGATTTTTTCCGATCCCCTCTTCTGCACGTGTGCGGCGAACTCCGCGATCAACCGGCGGCAGCCGCCGCCGAGCCGGCGGTCAGCAACTCGTTCATTTGGCGGACTTCCTTGAGAAAGGCCTTCGAGCACACGGTACAGATCGCGCAGAGTCGAAGGCGGGAGGTCTCGATCCCTTGTTCCGCCATCAGCTTGTGCGTTCGGGAAATCCGCGCCGCCAGGGCCTCGTAGGCCCCGGGATAGGGGCACTCGTGGCCGCAGCTCATCACGATGATGGCGGCGATCCCCTTTTGAAAACACCGCAAGTAGAAGGACTCGGGAAATATCACGGGGGCCGGCACCTTCAGGATGTAGGTATTCGCCGGATACTCCGCGTGGATCTGGCCCACGTTGTCCGCGCCGGGATAGGCGCAGGCGCTCGTGGCCAGAATGAGAATCTTCGGCGCCGCAGTCCCGTTCGACGGCATGGCCTGCATCCTCGTCTTACTTTCGCCGCGTGATGAAGATTCGGTCGTATCCCTCTCCCGCGAGGGCGCCGAGGAACTCGTGCCCCGCCTTGGCCGCCCACTTCGGAAGGTCGTTTTTCGTCGAGGGATCGCCCGACCAAACCTC
>JAAZNR010000357.1 GCA_012798155.1 Thermogutta sp.
GCCTCCCGGACCGCGGCGGCGTCGCGGCAGTCCAGATAGCGGACCTCGCAGGGCAGCAGCGTCTGATCCAGGAGCCGCAAGAGGCCGTCCTCTTCGCCCACCCATTCCAGTGATAAGACTCTCGGTGAAGCCACCTGCCGGCTCCTTTCGCGTGCTGTCAAAGATGTGCAATACGTTCCAGTTCCATCGGCCGGGTGGCTGGGGTCGTAGCGGAGCGCAGCCCCCAGTCATCGGTCTCCGTGACGCATCCACCCGCCGGCTTGCACCGGAGGAAAACGGCGCGGACCTTCTTGTAGGCCGCCTTAGGAACCCAGCTCGGCCGCGATCGCGCGCTGGAGGGCCTCGTCTTTCTTCGCGATCTTCTCGCCCAGCTTGCGGCGAAACTGGATGAGTTTCCGCTGCAAGTCGGGTTCGGAAAGGGCCAGGATTTCGACGGCCAGCAAACCGGCGTTGCGGGGTCCGCCCATCCCCACGGCCACCGTGGCCACGGGGATATCGCCCGGCATCTGCACCATGGACAGCAGCGAATCCAGGCCGCCGGCCAGGGCGGTGGGGACGGGCAGGCCG
This sequence comes from Thermogutta sp., assembly GCA_012798155.1. Classification (GTDB taxonomy): domain Bacteria; phylum Planctomycetota; class Planctomycetia; order Pirellulales; family Thermoguttaceae; genus Thermogutta. The sequence goes on from JAAZNR010000357.1 coordinate 568, forward strand.
ATGACGGGCAGGATGGTATGCGCGGCCGCCACGCCGGCCAGGTGGGCCGCCCCGCCCGCCGCCGCGATGATCACCCGAATGCCCCGATCCGCCGCCTCCGCCGCGTACTTGCCGACGACCTCCGGCGTGCGATGGGCGCTCATCACGCGGACTTCGCAGGGCACGCCGAACTCCGCCAGGGCCTCGGCCGCCGGCTTGATCTTGGGCCAATCGCTGTCGCTGCCCATCAAGATCGCGACTTTCGGGTCTTGGCTCATCGAATACTCCGATCTCGATACTTCGCAAGGGATTAAAACAGGCCCGAAGGCACGGACCGCCGCGGCGTATTACGATTTTACCGACCGCGACGGCGCGAGGGAGGGCCACGCGCTATCGTTGCGGCAATTGGAGGGCCGCGGTCCGCCGTGGCCCTCCCAATGTCCGAAGTTCGATCCGGCAACTCGAGCCGCCGGCGTAAGCCGGTGGTAGCTGCGCCGCGAAGACGGGCGTCTGGGGGCTTCGCTTCGCTACGACCCCAGCCACCCAGCGAGTTTCTCGATGGCGGCGACCAGCCCGACCCCGCACTGCCGGACAAGCCGGTGGTGGCATCGCGCGACACGACTCGAGCCGCCGGCGTAAGCCGGCGGTAGCTGCGCCGCGAAGACGGGCGTCTGGGGGCTTCGCTCCGCTACGACCCCAGCCACCCAGCCCTTTCGCTCGGACCCCAGCCACCCGCCGGCGTGGGCCACTCTACAACATGCCGTTCTCGCCCGTTCGGGGCTGCGACTGGAGCCACTCATCCCACTGCTGAACGTCCATCGGTCCCAGCCGTTCGCGGATCGTGCGGATGGAGAAATCGAGCATCCGCTGCATCAGGGGATCATGGAGGTGATCGCGGATCGGCCACAGCAGGTTGAGGGCCTCGGAGGCTTGGCGGTAACGGTTCTTGAGCGTCAGCACGCCCACCCGGCCGGCCAGACCGAAGGCCTTTTGCTCCAGCTCGGTGTCGTCGGAGGCGGCCAAA
>JAAZNR010000358.1 GCA_012798155.1 Thermogutta sp.
CCGACGCCCACCAGGTGCCGCCACAGCTCGATGCGGCGATAGGGCCCCACGCCGTCGCCCGCCTTGAACAGATCGGAGACCGTGGCGGTGACCGCCAGATTGCGAATCTGTTTCAGCCCGAGGTAGGCGACGGCCTGCTGCAAATTGGTGATCTTGGACCGCAAGCCGTAGGCCGAGGAGTTGACGCAGCGGATGACCCGGGCGCTGAGCGCCGCGTCGGCCTCCATCACGGACTTGAGGTCGGCGGCGCTGGAGTTCGGATCGTCGGCCACGCGAAGAATGTTGAGGGCGACCTGCGGCAAGGTCGATATTTCGTGCACCTTCCGCGCCGCCGTCGCGGCCGGCCCCTCGGGAATCCCTGAAGTCTGCACGAGAGTGCTCATGAAAGCTCCATTCCGGTCTTACCGTCCGTCGAGGCGGGGCGTCCGGCCCCAAGGCGGACGCGACGGAGCGCGGCCCTCCAGCGCGCCGCCACACAGCGTAGCCGTCCAGCACGCCACGCACTTTCCATTGCCCGACCGGGTAGCTGGGTTCATACGCAAAGCTGGGTGGCTGGGGTCGCAGCGAAGCGAAGCCCCCAGCCCTTTCCCGGCAAGGCCATTTCCTAGCAACCATAGCTCGCGTTCGCCGCGGAGGTCGAGGGCCGCAAGGGAGCCGCCCGGCGGTCCGCGCGAAAAGATCGCGCCGCAGCGTCCGCTTGTAGCGCTCTTGCGGGTTCGCGCGGGGGTCGCGGAAGCGGGGTCGATCGAGTTGGGCAGGGAAAATGGCCGATCCGACCTCGGCGACAAGAAAAAAACCGATCCCCCGGAACGAGTCCGGGGAACCGGTCTTCGGCAGACGAATCCAAGGCCCGACCGGGCGGGTTGTGATTGGCACCGGCGCGGGGACACCGGCGCGGGGCGAAGCGTGGTCGGAACCCGGTCGGCGGTCCCGCGCCGCGGCCGGGGTAATCCTCACTGGACGGCCATTTCGAGGGCCGCCAAGAACGGGACAGGCTCACTGCCCAGGGCGTTCAGCACGGTCCCGCCGGCCGTGAAGTTATAGATCCCCCACGAGGGATCGCCGTATTTCTCGAGGGCCTTGCCGCCCTCGCCGCCGCCGACAAAGACCTGCACCCCGGCGTCCTTGAGGCGTTTCAACTGCTTGACGAAGCGGCGCGTGCCCTCCTCGAACTGCGGCTCCTCGAACTTGCCGAAGACCCCGTTGTGGAAGGCCGCCGCCGGCTCCTTCAGCCCTTTCGCCCACTCGATGAACTCGCCGATCTTCCGCTCGAACAGCTCCGAGGTGGCGGGGCCGACGTCCAACTGCTGCTCGCCCGGCCCGATCGTCGTGGACACGCGGCCGTCCTGGAGCACGAAATCGACCGGCATGACGAATTGGATTCCCTTGGCCCGGCCTTCGGAGAGGATCCGCTTCGCTTGTTCGATGCGGTCTTGCGGGATGAAGTAGGGCTTGTCGGAGTGGGCGGGGTCCTCGGCCACGCCGATGCAGAAGTCCTTGCCCTCCAACTGGGCAGCGGCCTTGATCAACCCCACCGCCAGCGAGCCGGCCGTGAAGACCCAGCGAACCTTGCCGCGGCCGATCATCGCTTCCAGGTCGTCCAGCTTGTCGATCTTCAGACCGCTGGAGACGACGAGCTGGGCGTTGAGGCAGGTCGTCAAGGGACCGGAAAATTCGCCGTAGGAATACTCGCCCAGGGCGACCTTGTCCATCGCGGCGGGAACCACGACCGAGGAGGTGTCCAGGCTGCCCGCCGAAAAGGCCTCGTGCACGTACACCTTCCCGATCCGGGAGGCGAATTCGTTGGCGATCTTGGCCAACCGATCGGCGAGCTTGGGGATGTCGGCCGCCTTGGCCTTCCAAAGAATCCGCTCCATGTCGTACTTGCGGGTATTTTCCAAGAGGATCAAATCGCCGGGCTTGGCCTCGGCCAGGGCGGCCTTGACCTCCGGGCGAATCGTCTCCGTCTGGGGGTCGAACCAGTCGGAGATGAACCGGACCGGGCAGCCCATGATCTCGCTGATGCGCTTTCCGACCTTTTCCAGGCTGAGCTGCGGGTCGCGCCCGATGTGGCCGAAGAGGACCTGGATCCAGCCCCGATCGCGGCCGATTTGCAGGGTGTCCTTCATGGATCGCAGCCGGATGTCGCCCTCGCCGACCTTGGCCCCCGGCTTGGCGTCCAGGTCGCCGCGGACCAGTACGACCGTCCCGCTCGGCACATCCGTCAGGTCCTTGACCCGGGGAATCCGCTTCAGGTACGTCTCCAGCCCGAGGTTCTGCTTTTCCGGGCCGATCAAGCGGTTCAACCAGGCCTGCATCTTTTGGGCGGTCACTTCCATCGCGATTTCTCCCATGCTGAACAGTAGTGGTAACGTAGCCGCGGTGATAAGGCCGCGAACCCCGCCGAATGCGGAGCTTCATCGCACTCCGGAGGGTGGTCCCGCGGCATGGCCTTCCGAAGCATCTACCTGCCTTGCGAAGCATCCATCCGCGTATCCATCGCATCTACCAGTGTACGCATCTACCAGTGTAACCGGGCGGCCGCAAGGGTTGTATCGGGGTAGTCGCCGAGGGTGGTGTTCGGGCGACCCGAGGGTTTGCCCTGCCGTAGCGCGTCATAATCATTGCGCCCGCGATTGTAGCCGGCAGGGAAGCGCGGTATACTACCGTTCTCTCTCGGCGGTCGCGGTATCCCCTGCGTGGGTAGGGGACGACTCGCCGGAGGCGGCGCACCTGGAGGGGTCCCACCGCATTGGGCATCGGTGTCTTGTCGGACCGCCTCGCCGCCTTGCACGGCCGCCCGGTCCGCGGCGCCTTTCCCGGCGGGCTTTCTCTCGCGGTGCTCCAGCGGCAAGACTGCGACCTTTCTTACGAAGGGATTTTTCCCGCGGTTCTGTCCCGGCTCTCAGCGCCCTCGCGCATCTCGGATGCCCGAGGGGAGTGGGCGATTTCGGCGGGCGGACGCGAGGCGGACGGCGACTGCCCGGCCGGCCCTCGGTTTGTTTCGCCGAACGTGTTTCTTTCGCCGAAGGCGTCGGGGAGCAGGTCGCGCGGCAAGCTCGGTTGTTGCCGGCCCTTTCCGTGTTTCCGTTGGTTGGTGTTTTTTGCCTCATGGTCAATCGAAATCTGATTCGCAGTTTGGATCCCTCTCCGGAAGAGTGGGAAATGGAATTAGAGGAGGCCGCCGGCGGCCTCCCGCCCGAGGAATGGGTGCTGTCTCACGAAGACGTCTCCGTCAACCAGATCGTGGAGGGACGCATCCTCCGCGTGGAGCGGGACTTCGTCGTCGTGGACGTCGGCTACAAAAGTGAAGGCATCGTCCCGCTTTCCGAATGGGAGGAAGGCGAAGAGCCGCCCAAGCCCGGCGATACCGTGAGCGTCCTGGTCGAGGACCTGGAAGACCAGTTCGGGCTGGGTGACGACTACCGCGGCATGATCACCCTCAGCAAGCGCAAGGCGGAGAAGATCCGGGCGTGGATGCGGGTGATGGAGACCGTGAAGGAAGGCGACGTCGTCAAGGGCACGGTGACCCGCAAGATCAAGGGCGGATTGCTGGTCGATATCGGGGTCAACGTCTTTCTGCCCGCCAGTCAGGTCGATATTCGCCGCCCCTCCGACATCGGCGAGTACATCGGCCAGACCATCGAATGCCTGGTGCTCAAGATCGACGAGGCACGGCGCAATATCGTGGTCAGCCGCCGGGCGCTGATCGAGCGGGAACGGGCGGAGAAAAAGGCCCAACTGCTCGCCGAACTGGAGATCGGCCAGCTCCGCAAGGGCGTGGTCAAGAATATCGCCGATTTCGGCGTCTTCGTGGATTTGGGCGGGATCGACGGCCTCTTGCACATCACCGATATGAGCTGGGGCCGCATCAATCACCCCTCCGAGATGGTCTCGATCGACCAGGAACTCGAGGTCGTGGTTCTGGACATCAACCGGGAAAAAGAGAAGATCGCCCTCGGTCTCAAGCAAAAGACGCCCAGCCCTTGGGAGGATATCGAGCTTCGCTACCCCGTCGGCAGCCGCGTCAAGGGAACCGTGGTCAACGTGATGAACTACGGGGCCTTCGTCAAGCTGGAGGACGGCATCGAGGGGCTGGTGCACATCAGCGAGATGTCCTGGACGCGGCGGATCAATCACCCCAGCGAGGTCGTCCAACTGGGCGACGAGATCGAGGTGGTCGTGCTGGGGATCGACAAGAACAAAGAGGAGATCTCGCTCGGCATCAAGCAAACCGCCGAAAACCCCTGGGACCGCGTCGAGGAGCGGTACCCCATCGGCAGCGTGGTCAAGGGGACGGTCCGCAACCTCACCAATTACGGCGCGTTCATCGAGTTGGAGGAGGGGATCGACGGCCTGCTGCACGTCACCGATATGTCGTGGACGCGCAAGATCACGCATCCCAACGAAGTCTTGGAAAAGGGGCAAGAGGTGGAATGCCGCGTCCTCTCCGTGGACAAGCAGCGCCGCCGCATCGCCCTGGGCCTCAAACAGATGGCCGAGGACCCCTGGGAAAACTACATCCCCAGCAAGTACCAGCCGGGCCAGATCGTCAAGGGGACGGTCACCAAGATCACCAACTTCGGCGTGTTCGTGGGCTTGGAGGAGGGCCTGGAGGGCCTGCTGCACATCTCGGAATTGGCCGATCACAAGGTGGACAACCCCGAGCAGGTGGTCAAGCTGGGCGACGAAATCGACGTCAAGATTCTGCGGGTCGATCACGACGCCCGCAAAATCGGACTCTCCCGCAAGCGCGTGGAATGGGCGGAGGAGGAGCAGCAGGCCGCCGAGGGCAAGAAGGCCGAATCGCCCGCCCAGCCGCAGCAAGAGCTGAAGGGCGGATTGGGCAGCGGCGGTCCCCTGATCCAGGGCTTCCGCCAGGAGGGCTGAACGCTCTTTGCGGCTTTTGCGGCGCAGAGCCTTCCGCCGCGCGGGGAACCTAAAAGACACGGCATGGCGGCTCATCGGCGAATCCGGCCGATGGGCCGTCTTTTCGCGCATCCGCCGGCCGCCCGATCTCCGGCAGACCCCGCCCTCCTCGCGCCAATCGCCAGGGACGGCAGAATCCCTCCGCGGGGCACATCCGCGCCATCTTGTTAGCCGGCCGCTTCCCTCCAGCGCGGCGGCCCCGAGCGTCGATAGCCCTTGCAAGGGGAATCTCTGAGCAGGCAGCGACGCTGATATCCCATGAGAAAAATCAAACGCAAACCCTTCGACGACGACCCTGCCGGCCATTCGCCGCTGGAAACCTACCTCCGCGAGATCAACGAGACGCCGTTGCTCTCGCCCGAGGAGGAACAAGAGCTGGCCGTCGCCATCGGCAACGGCGACCCCGCCGCCCGAGACCGCATGGTCCGCGCCAACCTGCGGCTGGTGGTCAATATCGCCCGCGGGTACACCGGCAAGGGCCTCAGCCTGCAAGACTTGATCGAAGAGGGCAACCTGGGTCTGATGCGGGCGGTGGAGGGCTTCGATCCCGCCATGGGGACGCGATTCTCCACCTACGCCAGCTATTGGATCAAGCAGTCGATCAAACGGGCGCTGATCAATTGCGCCAAGACCGTCCGCATCCCGGCGTACATGGTGGAGCTGCTTTCCAAGTGGCGCCGGGCCACGGCCCGCTTGACGGAGGAACTCGGTCGCACTCCCACCGCGGAGGAAATCGCCCGCATCCTCGGCGTGCCCCGCAAAAAACTCCCCATCATCAAAAAGGCCATCCGCATCTACAACCTCACGCCGCAGACGGACCAGGGCGACAACGGCTGGTCGTTGGGCGAGATGATCGAGGACGAACGCTTCCGGTCGCCCGACGAGACCCTCCTGGAACACGACAGCATGTTCCACATCCGCCGGAAGCTCCAGACCATGGATCCCCGCGAGGCCGCCGTCCTGAAGATGCGGTTCGGCCTGGAGGATCGCCGGCCGCGAACGCTCAAGGAGATCGGCGAGGTCTTGGGGCTGACGCGCGAACGGGTCCGCCAAATCGAGTGCGAGGCATTGGAGAAGCTGGCCCAGGCCATCGAGGGGCAGTGATTCGCGGGCGCGCAACCGGGTCTGGGGTGCAAGCATGAGCGTCGGCCGATTTCCCCCCGGCTTGCGACGCCGGCTCGGCTTTCAGTAATCCCGTATGAGAGCCACTGCCGGCTTGTCCACGGGTGCCACTGCCGGATTGTCCGGCAGTGCCGGGCGGATGTAACATTTGCCGGTATCAGCAACCGGCCGGGACATCGAAAAAGCGTACGAGAGCCGCTGCCGGCTTGTCCGGCAGTGTGGCGCGGATGACCCTATGATTGGCTACTTCCACCCGCACGGGTGCCGCTGCCGGCTTGCCCGGCAGTGCCGCGTCGGGCGTGAGCCGGCGGTGGAGCGAGCCTCGTCGGATCAGCGGCCGGCGTCGAGGGCCCGGCGCATGGCGGCGCCCATATCGGCGGGGCTGTCCGCGACGACCACGCCCGCCTCGTTCAAGACCTTGATCTTGTCGGCGGCGGTGCCTTTTCCGCCCGTGATGACGGCCCCCGCGTGGCCCATCCGCTTTCCCGGCGGGGCCGTTCGACCGGCGATGAAGGCGGCCACGGGCTTGGGAAACCGCGTTGCGATGTATTCCGCGGCCTGCTCCTCGGCGTTGCCGCCGATCTCGCCGATCAGCAGCACGCCCTCGGTCTCGGGGTCGGCGGCGAACAGCTCCAGGAGGTCCGTGAAGCTGGAGCCGACGATGGGATCGCCGCCCAGACCCACGCAGGTGGACTGCCCCAACCCCAATTGCGTGAGTTGCCAGACCGCCTCATAGGTCAGCGTGCCCGACCGGCTGATCACGCCGATCGGGCCGCGGCGGTGGATGTATCCCGGCATGATGCCGATCTTGCAGGCATCCGGGGTAATGACCCCGGGACAATTCGGGCCGATCAGTCGGGCGCCGGCGGCACGGACGTGCGGCATCACACGGGCCATGTCGAGGACGGGGATGCCCTCGGTGATGACCACGAGGGTGCGGATTCCGGCGTCCACGGCCTCCAGGACGGCCTCCGCGGCGAAGGGCGGCGGCACGAAGATCATGGCGGCGTCGGCGCCGGCGGCCTGCACGGCCTCTTCCACGGTATCGAAGACGGGGACGCCCTCGGCTTGGGTGCCGCCTTTGCCCGGCGTTACCCCGCCCACCACTCGCGTGCCGTACTCCAGGCACCGGCGGGTATGGAATCGGCCGGCCTTGCCGGTAATCCCCTGGCACAAGACCTTCGTGTCGCGATCGACCAAAATGCTCATGGCGGAATCGTCACTTTCCGGCCTCGCCGAGCCGATGTCACGCGGAGACCGCCGCGTTGCAGGCCGCGACGACTTTTCGGGCGGCATCCGTGAGGTCGCTTGCGGCGATGATGTTCAGGCCGCTTTTCGCCAGGATTTCCCGGCCCGCCTGCACCTCCGTGCCCTCCAGCCGAACCACCAGGGGCACATGGACGCCCACCGTTTGATAGGCCGCGATCAGGGCCTCGGCGATGGTCGTGCAGCGCATGATGCCGCCGAAGATGTTGACCAGCACCGCCCGCACGCCGGCGTCGCTCAGCAGGATGCGAAAGGCCTCGGTGACCTGGGGCACGTCGGCGCCGCCGCCGACGTCGAGGAAGTTGGCGGGCTTGCCGCCGTGCAGCATGATGAGGTCCATGGTGCTCATGGCCAGGCCCGCCCCATTCACCAGGCAGCCGATGTTGCCGTCGAGTTTGACGTAGCTCAAGCCGGCGGCCTGGGCACGCACTTCCGTCGGCTCCTCCTCGTTCAGGTCCCGCAGCTCCGTCCATTCGGGATGGCGGTAGGCGGCGTTGTCGTCGAAGTTGATCTTGGCGTCCAGGGCCAGCAACGTGCCGTCTTCGGCGACCACGGTGGGATTGATCTCCAGCAGGCTGCAATCCTGCTCCAGAAAGCAGCGGGCCAAGGCCGGGAGGAAGGCCGCGGCCGATTGCTCGCCCGCCGCGTCCAGCCCCAACTTTTTCGCCAACTTCCGTACCTGGAAGCCGCGCAGCCCCGCCCAGGGATCGACCGGTTCGTGAAAGATCGCCTCGGGCCGCCGGGCGGCCACGGTCTCGATCTCCACGCCTCCCTCGGCGGAAGCGATGAGAACGGGCTTGCCGCGATTGCGATCGACGACCAGCCCCAGGTACAGCTCGCGGCGGCCGGCGCAGCCCGCCTCCACCAAGACGCGCCGCACCACGCGACCTTGCGGCCCGGTCTGAACGGTCACCAACGTCTTACCCAGCATGGCCGCGGCGGTCTGCTCGGCTTCCTCGGGCGAGCCGACCGACTGCACGCCGCGCCGGGCGGGGTTTTCCGCGAAGGTCCCTTTACCCCGACCGCCGGCGTGGATTTGGGCCTTGACGACGGCCCGCGCCACGTTCAGGCGGCGGAAGGCCTCGGCCGCGGCCCCCGGCGTCTCCACCGCCTCGCCGCGCGGGACTTCCACCTCGTAACGTGCCAACAAGGCCTTGGCCTGGTATTCGTGAATCTTCATGCGTGCCTACCGCGAAGAAGTGTATGCCTACCGCGAAAGAGCCTGTCGCAGTCCCCGGGTCGCGTCGCCCGGCCGTCATAACGGCAACGGGGGGATCGCAAGGCGCCCGGCGCCCGACCCGGTGCCCGGCCCGGCCGGCCCCCTCGCGAATCGGCCTCAGCCGCGACGGCGGAGGAACTTGCGGAATTCGCGCCACGGCCGCGCGTTGAGGACGTCCCGCCGCGTCAAACCGCCCCGCCGGGCCTGCATCACGCCGAATCGCATCGCGTCAAGACCATTTATGCTATGCGCATCCGTCGAAATAACAATAGGGACCCCGTGCCGTTTCGCGGCCGCGCAGGCCGTGTCATTCAGATCCAGCCGGCGGGGATGGGCATTCAATTCCAGGGCCTTGCCGCATTCGGCGGCGGCCGCGATGACCGCCTCCAAATCGACCTCGTAGGCGGGCCTTTCGCCCAACAGCCTGCCCGTGGGATGCGCGATCGCCGACACGTGGGGGTTGCGCAAGGCGTCCACAATCCGCCGCGTGATCCGCTCCCGCGTCTGGTTCTGTCCGAAATGGACACTTGCCACGACCCAGTCCGCGCGGGCCAGGACCTCGTCGGGCAGATCCAGCCCGCCATCCTCCAGAATGTCCAGCTCGATTCCCTTGAGGATGTGGATGCCTTTGATCTCGGCGGCGATGCGGTCGATCGCCTCCCATTGGCGGAGGACTTTTTCGGGGGTCAATCCGCCGGCCACGGTCACGCGCTGCGAGTGATCGGTGATGGCGATATAGGCGTAGCCGCGTTCCTTGGCCGCC
>JAAZNR010000038.1 GCA_012798155.1 Thermogutta sp.
CAGCAAGATCGAGATCGGCACCGGCCAGCTTTCATACAGCGCCGCCAGGCAGAGGAAGATGACCAGGATCGAGAACGTGTAGAGGATACCGGTCTGGGTACCGGCCAAGCGTTCCTGGTAAGAAAGGCCGGTCCAGTCGTAGCCGATCCCCTGGGGGAGCTTTGCAACCAGTTCCTCCATCGCTTGCATGGCCTCGCCCGAGCTTCGCCCCGGGGCAGGCTCGCCCTGGATATTGATCGAGGGGAAGGCGTTGTAGCGTTCCAACTTGGGAGATCCCGTCGTCCAGCGGCCTGTCGCGAACGCGGTGAAGGGGACCATTTCCTGGGCCTTGTTTCGCACGTAGAGTTTCTCAATGTCGCCCGGGAGCATGCGGTACGGCGCGTCCGCCTGGGCATAAACCCGCTTGACGCGCCCGCCCTGGATGAAGTCATTGACGTAGGCGCCGCCGAAGGACGCGCTGATGGTGTTGTGGACCATCGAAATGGGCAGATCCATCGCGCCGACCCTTGCCCAATCCACGTCGAGGCGATATTCGGGCACGTCATCCATACCGTTGGGCCGCACATTTGTCAGCCTCGGATCCTGCGCTGCCATGCCCAGCAACTGGTTGCGGGCCGCCATCAAGGCGTCGTGGCCCAAACCGCCGCGATCCTGCAACTGGAAATCGAATCCCTTGGCGGTGCCCAGTTCGAGGACCGCCGGCGGCGTGAAGGCGAAAACCATGGCCTCGCGAAATTGCGAGAACTTCCGCATCGCCGTCCTGGCCACCGCCGCGGCCTTCAACTCGGGCCGGTCGCGAAGTTTCCAGTCCCGCAGTTTCACATACGCCATACCCATATTCTGGCCCTGCCCCGCGATGCTCATGCCGGAGACCACCATGCAGGACTCGACGGCATCCTTCTGCTCAGTCAGAAAATGCTCCCGCACTTTGTTCATCACTTCGGTGGTCATTTCCATCGTTGCGTTGCCGGGCAGGATCGCCTGGACCGCCACAATGCCCTGATCTTCGTCGGGCAGGTAGCCCGTGGGCATCCGGCGGAAAAGGACCGCCAAGCCCGCCACGATCAGACCATAGATCAACAGGTACCGAAGGGGGCGGTGCAGGGCCCGGCCGACCTGCATGACATACAGGTCGCGCGTCCGGAAGAACACTCGATCAAACCAGCGGAAGAAGGGGCGCAGCAACCACACGCCGGTCTCGGCCGGTTCATGCCCTTTCGGCACGGGCTTGAGCAGGGATGCGCATAGCACCGGCGTCAGGATCAAGGCTACCAGCACGGAAAGCATCATCGCGGAGATGATGGTCAGCGAGAATTGGCGGTAGATGACGCCCGTCGAGCCGCTCATGGCCGCCATCGGCCCGAAGACCGCCGAGAGGACCAGGCCGATGCCGATCAAGGCGCTGGTGATCTGGTCCATCGACCGGGCGGTGGCCTCGCGGGGCGAGAGACCCTCCTCGTTCATGATACGTTCCACGTTTTCCACCACCACGATGGCGTCGTCGACCAACAGCCCGATCGCCAGCACCATCGCGAACATCGTCAGCATGTTGATGGAGAAGCCGAAGAGACCGAGGATCGCGAACGTCCCCAGGAGCACCACGGGTACCGCAATCGTCGGAATCAGGGTGGCCCGGATGTTCCCCATGAACAGATACATGACCAGGAACACCAGTACGATGGCCTCAAACAGAGTGCGCACCACTTCCTCGATGGCCACCTCGATGAAGGGCGTCGTATCGTAGGGATAAACGACCTTCATCCCCGCCGGGAAATAGCGGCTCAACTCCTCCATCTTCGCCTTGATGGCGTCGGCGGTGTCCAGGGCGTTGGCGCCGGGCGCCTGCCGGATGGCCAGGACGGCGTTCGGCACATAGTTATAGGAGGAATCGATGTCGTAAAACTCGGTCCCCAATTCCGTCCGTCCCACATCCGCGATCCGCACCACCGACCCGTCCGCGTTGGTGCGCACGGGAATGGAGGCAAACTCCTCGGGAGTCTCAAGCAGGTTCTGGACGATGACCGAGGCATTCAGTCGCTGGCCCTCGATGGCGGGCGCGCCCCCGAACTGGCCGGCCGAGACCTCCACGTTGTACGCCCGCAGGGCCTCGACCACATCCGCCACCGTCAGCCCGTAGTCGGTCAACCTCTCGGGGTTCAGCCAGACCCGCATGGCGTATTGAGACCCCATGGCCTCCACCTCGCCCACGCCGGGCACCCGCGCCAGCACCTTCTCGATGTTGGAAAGGGCATAATCGCGGAGGTCGGCGCCGTCCATGCTCCCGTCTTCCGAAATCAGGCCCACCATCAATAGATAGTTCCTGGTGGACTTGCTGACCTTGACGCCCTGCCGCTGCACGACATCCGGCAGGCTCGGCATGGCAAGCTGCAACTTGTTCTGCACCTGGGACCAGGCCAAGTCCGGATCGGTTCCCGGCGCGAAGGTCAGTTCGATCCGCGAACTGCCGGCGGAACTACTGGTGGCCGACATGTAGATCATGTTGTCGAAGCCGGTCATCTTCTGCTCGATGATCTGCGTGACGCTGTCTTCGACGGTCTTGGCCGACGCACCGGGATAGAAGGAGTCGATGGCGATCGACGGCGGGGCGATCGGGGGGTACTGTGCGACGGGCAAATTATAGATTGCCAGGCCGCCCGCCAACATAATCACGATGGCGATCACCCAAGCAAAGACCGGACGATCAAGGAAGAATCTCGAAAGCACCGCTTAACTCCGTAGCTCCATTGACTTTGTCAGTTCGATTGACTCTGCCGGTTCGATTGCCCCGTCAGTCCGATTGCGTCACACGCCGGGCCGTTTGCACGGGTTTCTCAGCATCGGTCAACTCGCCCTCAAACGGGATCGCCTTGACGGCGACCCCGGGGCGCACCTTCTGGACGCCCTCGACAATCACCCGCTCGCCCTGGACCAGGCCCGCGGACACGAGCCATTGATCGCCCACGGCGCGCTCGGTGGACAACGCCCGCTGCTCGACCTTGCCGTCGGCATTCACGACCATCGCTAGGGGATTCCCGCGAGGACCGCGCATGACAGCCTGCTGGGGTACGAGGATGGCGTGTTCGTTCACGCCCTCCGCGATCACCGCGCGGACGAACATGCCGGGCAGGAGAACCCCTTCGGGATTGGGAACCACGATCCGCACGATGACCGACCCCATCGTCGGGTCGACCGTCACGTCGCGGAACTGGAGCGAGCCTTCCAGGGGGTACGTCGTCCCGTCTTCCAAAATGATCTTGACCTTGTCGGTCCCCTCGTCCTTGAGACGCCCGCTCGCCAGGTTCCGCCTCAACTCGTTCAGTTGCGCGGTCGATTGAGGCACATCGACATAGATCGGGTCGAACTGTTGAATGGTCGCCAGAGGGATCGGCTGATAGGCCGTGACGATGGCGCCTTCGGTCACGTTCGATCGGCCGATCCGGCCGGAAATGGGCGCCGTGATCTGGGTGTAACCCAGGTTGATCTCGGCCGTCCTCAGCGCCGCTTCCGCCTGCTTGATGGCCGCCTCGGCCTCGGCGACCGCCTCCCGGTCGTGCTGTATCTGCGCCTCGGCGGCCCGCAGGGTGGACTCGGCCGTCTCGACCTCGGCCGCAGCCTGGTCGCGCTGGATCGCCGCCGCCGCCTGAGTCTTGAGCAAGTTTTCGTACCGCTTCAGGTTCGTTCGGGCAAGCGTCAGCATCGCTTGATATTGCTGGAGCTTGGCCATGCTCGCCTGCAGCGCAGCCCGCGACCGGTCCGCGGTCTTACGCGCCGCAACGAGATTGGCCTTGGCCTGGTCAACGGCCGCTTGATAGGGAGCGGGGTCGATCTGATATAGAACCTCGCCGGCCTTCACCTGGGCCCCTTCCGTAAAGAGCCGTTTTTGCAGCAGACCGTTGACCTGCGGTCGTATCTCCGCCACGAGGTAGCCGGCAGTTCGGCCCTGCAACTCCGAAGTCAAGGCCACGCGGGAGGGCTGGACCGTGACCACGGCCACCTCCGGGGTAGGGGGCGGCGGAGGTCCCTGCCGACTCCCGCAGCCCGCCAGAAAAAGGGGCGTGAATAGGGCCGCCGCAACCAGCGAGTTCCATGTCCAATTCATCGTAGGCTTCATCGGACGCTCCAATGCTTGAAGTCGGTTGTGTCGATAAACAAGTCGCTCGCCTCAAAGATCAAAATGTTTTCGCCGTCGTGGCGGCGTCTCATCCGTCAACCGACCAGCCCTCTTTCCACGGCGACCCCATCCAGGAACGTGCTCAAAATCAAGCGGCGGACGCTGTCTCGTTGATCGCATCCATCGAGTTCCGGTTGGCTTTGCAGGACCGCCTTGCAAAGCCCAAGATACATTCTGGCAAGCATCAGTGGATCAGCGGGGCGAAACACGCCTTCCTCGATGCCTTGGCGAAAGACTTCCGCCAGCCGCCGACTCGCGACCTCGACCGTGGACCGCTCCGAGGATTGCAGGAGGGCGTGCGCGACCTCGTCCTCGAACAATAGCTTGTGGATTTGCGCGTGGCTCGCCGCATGTTCGAGAAGCCCCCGGAGTTGCCCGGAGAGCTTCTCGATCACCGGCTGCTCGCTCGCCGCCATCCGATCCAAGTCTTGGAAGATGGGGTCGACCATTTTCGCGTAGACGAACTTGAGAAGATCGGGCTTGCCGCGGAAATAGCGGTATAGACTCCCCTTGGCCACGCCTGCCGCGGCTGCCACCCGGTCCATCGTGAGGCCGTCCACCCCCTGCTCGCTCAAGACGGAGACCGTTGCCTCGAAGAGCGCCTCCTTCATGATCTCGTCGAGCGCCCGTTTCCGAATTGCAGTCAGTCTAGGCATACGAGTCTCCTTTGCAGAGCTCAACAGTGCATTGTATGGACTTGTAGGGCACTCGTCAACACCGACCGACTCGCAAAACGACCGTCGAGGACAATGATGTAGTTAAATGCTTATCTAGAAATAACTTGCGCCTATTGAATCCAGTCTGTGAATGAATCGCCGCAGCCGGCAACTCATCCACGGGCCATCTGTGACATACAACTAAATGGTGGATAGCTAGTAGACCATTCGGCTGGGATCTCGCCGGCTTGATGACCGTAACGTCTCGCAAGGCGTAGAATAGTATCGTATTCGGACCGCCAAGCACTATAATGTGCTTTCGACCACCCGGCGCGGACTCGGCCGTCCGCTATCCCCGGCGAGAGGAGTGCAAATACCGCTATCGGCGAGGAACCTCGGCTGGATGGTGGTGATCGGCGGGAACGTCATCTCGCAGGCCGCCTGCCAGTGGCCCAACGAGACCGGGCGGTTCATCCGCGCCGAGTCCTATTATATCCTTAACGGAAAGGGCGACCAGTACGAGTTCCTCCGAGAGCAGGAAGAACTCGTTGGTATAGCTGTGGTGCGATCTGTGATACGATTTCCGATGTGGTCAGCGTGTCATCCTTTTCAACCTCATGGAGGAAAGCCGTGGAGAGCCGAATTGCATCTGCAATCCGTCTTGAACTAGCGCCGGTGGCGCTGATTTGGGCGGACCGCAAGCCGGAGCCGGCGTTGGAGTTCGCGCGGTCGAAATGGGGCTGTGTGATGTTTCTCATGGCCGCCGCGGCGAAAGGCAGAACCGCGGTCGCCGGCCGGGAAACGTTTGGCTGCTGGGGCGGCGGGGTGGGACTCGGGTTTGGCAATCAGTACAAGAACTTCCCCGGGGGCGAGGAGTGCTTCTGCTGCTTCCTCTCCCACGGAATTGAGCGCTCTGAACAGGGCGACGCCACCGGGGAAGAGGTTGGGGCATCAGTCAACAAGGGAATCGCCGAGGGCCTCCGCCGCGGGGAGCGATACATCAAAACGCCCGAATTGGCCGCGAAATTCATCCAGGCCATGCCGATGGTGGACATCCCCGCCCGGTACGTCGTGATGAAACCCCTCGGCGAGGTGGACAGGAGCCGAGATGACGTCAAAAGCATCACCTTCTTCGTCAATCCCGACCAGCTTTCCGCGCTGGTGGTCCTGGCCAACTACGACAGCCAACACAACGAGAACGTCATTATCCCTTATGCAGCCGGCTGCCAAGTGATCGGGATTTTCACCTATCGGGAACTGGGCCGGGAGAGTCCGCGGGCCCTTGTCGGCCTGACCGACATTTCGGCCCGCCGCAACGTCCGCAGGCAGTTGGGCAAGGACGTGCTCTCGTTCTCCGTCACGCCGGAAATGTTCGATCGTATGGAGGGCAACGTCAGCGGAAGCTTTTTGGAGGAGGACACGTGGAAGGGCCTGGCCGACGAGTCCTGCCGCTCGACGGGGCGCTAGTTCGCCCAGTGGACAATGAGGCATGGCAATTGGATTGAGCCGCCCGCCCGTGAACGGCTACGTTCGAACATACCCTTGAATACTACTCTCAGAGCGGGTTAAATAAAGGGTCTCTCCGGTTCCCCCGAGACGGGTAGCGATTCCATCGAGCGACATCAAGCGACTTCAGGCCGTGGATGGCGGGGCGAGTTACCACTGGTAGGGGGGCGTTGGCGGGCTGCGAGTCTGATACGTGATCGATTGAAAAAAGTGGTTCTGGGTGCCTGCCCTTTTATTGGTGGGCGAGAACGAGCCTTTTGAGGATTTGCGTATGTATGCGATTATTGAAGACGGCGGCCGGCAGTACAAAGTCGAAGAGGGCCAGATTCTCGATATCGACTATCGCGCGGATGAATCCGCCGTGACCCCTGCTGGAGACGTGCCCCCTGCTGGAGACGTGACCCCTGCCGGAGACGAGGCCGCGCCGCGACGGATTCGGTTTACCCGAGTCCTTGCGGTTCGAGACGATAACGGCCTGCGGCTGGGCAAGCCGACCTTGGAGGGCGCTGAAGTCACCGCCGACGTGGTGGAGACCACGATGGGGACCAAGGTCTATATCCAGAAGTTCCGGCGCCGCAAGAACTATCGTCGTCGCCGCGGCCACCGCCAGATCTATTTGCGGGTGAAGATTGCCGGTATTCATGCGGGCTAGTCGACTCCACCCCGATGTCTTGCGGCGACGGTTCGGCGTTTCCGGCCGGACGAAATCGTTGTATTATTTCCACCCAGCATTCCTAATTTCCGGGACCGACTCCATCGGTAAATGTTGCCCGACGTGCACGGCCGAGGCAGTCCCCTCAGTCTTCCAGCTCGCCATTCCCTCCTGGGCCGGGTAAAATGGAACACTGGTTCGGTAGATTAGTTTGTAGACAATCATTATCATTATGCTGTTTCAGGGGTCGCGAATGTCAGACCTGATCGAGGTCCATGGCGGTCTTGCCGAGCCGGTGAACCGTACCGTTCCGGAAGAGGGGCGCGAAGAGTTCCTGGCCCGTGCCAAGCAATTGGTTCGCTTGCCGGTTTCGGATGCCGACCTTTCGACGGTTTATCGTTTCGGAGACGGCGCCCTTAGCCCGTTGATCGGGCCGATGGATCGGGAGACATATCACCGGGTTCTTGACGAGTCGGTCATCGAGTATCAGGGTAAGCTCTTCGCCTGGACCATTCCGCTGGCGTTTCCGGTGACGAAAGAGTTGGCGGGGGCCATTCGGCCGGGTCAGGAAGTGGCGCTGACGCCGAATGGCGGCGATCCGGTTGCCATCCTGAAAGTGACGGATGTTTACCCGTGGGACAAGCGGAAGTACCTGGCTCGGGTTTACCTCACGGAGCGGACCGATCACCCGGGCGGGGATATGGTCCTCAAGGGTGATGCCGACAAAGATTACTTGGTCGGCGGGGAAATCTGGGTTCTGCCGCAGCCCAAGCATCCGCGGTTCGGCAAGTACGTGCTTCGTCCCAGCGAGGTCCGTGCGCTGCTGCGGAGTAAAGGTTGGGAGCGCGTCGTGGCCTTCCAGACGCGGAATCCTCTTCACCGGGCGCACGAGTACGCCTTGGTCTATGGGCTGGAGCAGCTTTTGCGGCAGGGTTACAACGCCGGTGCCTGCCTGAATCCCCTGATCGGCGAGACGAAGGGCGACGACGTCCCGGCCGAAGTTCGGATGCAAACCTACGAAACGCTCATTACCCGGCGGGCACTGGGCGACGGCGACAGCGATCGCTCTCTCTGGGGGCCGCGCAACGAGTCGGTCCCGGATCGTGTGATCCTCTTGGGGCTGGACATCAAGATGTTCTATGCCGGGCCGAAAGAGGCGGTGATGCACGCCATCTATCGGCAGAATTTCGGTTTTACCGACATCATCATCGGGCGGAAGCATGCCGATGCCCCCTACCACGACGGTACGCCTATTTGGGGGGATTTTGACGCCCAGCATATCTTCCGCAACTTGAAGGGGGATTTGAAGATTCGCCCCCTGTGCGTGGGCTTTGCGGCATATTACGAATCGGTCGGACGGGTCGACTTGATGGAGAATCACCCGAACGAAAGGCCTGTTTCGATTTCCGGCAAGGAGATTCGGGCCGCCCTGCGCGAGAATCGTCCCGTGGACCCGCGGATTATGCGCGAAAGTACCGCCCAAATTCTGGCTCAGGCCATGGCCGGCCGTTGAGACCTTAGGGCGGTCACATGCCTGCGGAATGGACGTTCTACATCTTCGGCGGTCTGGCCGCCGTCTTTATGGGCTTTGCGAAGACCGGCATGCCCGGCACCTCGGTCTTGGCGGTGGCCTTGATGGCGCAGGCGTTTCGGCACAACGCCGAGCTTTCCGTCGGCGCCATGTTGCCGATTCTGCTGGTGGGCGACGTGGTGGCGGTGGTATGCTATTGGCGGCACACCTCCTGGTCGCGCTTGGGGCGTCTGTTTCCGGCCGTTTCCATAGGACTGGCGATCGGATTCGGTGTTCTACATGTGATCGAGGGGAACGAGCTCAGGCCCGTCCTGGGCCTACTCGTGGCGCTCATGTTCATCGCCGAATTGCTGCGGCGGCGTTTCAATTCCGGGCGCGTGCCGCAGGGCCGGGTTTTCACGTCGGGGGTGGGAGTATTGGCGGGGTTCGGGACGATGGCGGGAAATGCCGCAGGACCCGTCATGACCCTTTATCTGCTCACCCAAGAATTGCCCAAAGACCGCTTCATGGGAACATGTGCCGTTTTTTTCTTCACGGTCAACGTGATTAAGGTGGTACCCTACACTTTGGAAGGG
>JAAZNR010000359.1 GCA_012798155.1 Thermogutta sp.
CGGCCGGGGGACCGAGTGACCGTAGCCCACGATGTCGAGATATCCCGCATCGACGCCTACCGAACTCTCGGCCTGGCGGGTGTGATTCGGCAGGTGCACGATGCCGCCGGCAGCCTCGAAATCACGCGTGACGAAGACAATCAGCCCCTTCAGGTCCTGATCGGTTCCGATTGCGAGATCACTCTGTTCGGAGAGACCGTCTCATTAGAAGACCTACGGGAAGGCGATCGCGTGGACATCACCCACGACACGCCGGACGGATCATCGATCCGTGCCCTCAAGATCGAGGCCGTTCGACCGGAAAATCCGGCCCGCTGGGCGGTGATCGTGTGCGCCGGCGAGTACGACGATCGACGGCTTCCCGCCTCCTCCGCCGTCTCCTCTACGGCCGAAACGCTGGAGAAAACGCTGCGGAATCGATACGCCGTTCCCAGGAACCAGCTCCTCAGCCTCACTAATCCAAGCCGCATCCGTCTGGAGCAGGCGGTGGGAAGTTTTTTGAAGAATATCCCGTCCGACGGAGAGGTCGTCGTCTACTACGCGGGCACGGCGGTTCGCGATTCGCAAGGTCAGGTGTTTTTGGCCGCGAAAAACACGGATCTCAATGATCCGGCGGCGACGGGCATTGGAATGCAGTGGTTGGCCGACACCCTGGAGGGTTCTCCCGCCGCGCGGAAGCTTTTGCTGCTGGACGTTTCTCCCGCCGCGCCCGACAGAGCCTCCAACATCGTGTCCGCCGCGGAAGCGCTGGAGTCCGTGAAAGGCCCGCCGGGCATGGCCGCCTTCCGCACGGTCACCGCCGTGGCGGGAGCATCGGCCGGAGAAGCCGCCTCCATCGCATCCGACGGGACCGCCACATCTTTCGGCCGGGCCGTAGCGCTGGCCTATCAAGGCGACGGCGACGAAAATCGCGACGGGAGACTCGATCCCACGGAACTCCTCGGCTTCGTGAACAAGATTTTGCCGCAAACCGTCCCGGCCGGCGTTTCTCAAACCGTCCGGCTCTTTCTCCCGGACAATCGCCCGCCGCGTCTGAGCGAGGAAGCGAAGGCCGCGATTCGCGCGCTGGGAGCCATGATCACCATGCAGGACGTGAACCTGCAAATCGCCGACGAGGCATTCCGCAGCGCCGCCAAAGGAATCGAATCGCAACCGGAACCGTTCCTGCTGTACGGCTTGCTCCTCGTCAAGAATCGGCAAATGCCGGAAGCCGTCCGCTATTTGGAGCCGCTCAAGGTCAGCCACCCGGCCGAACCGTTACCCTATCTGCTGCTCGCCTGGATCAAGGTTTTCCGGCGCGACTACCGCGGTGCCCTGGGCGAGATGCGAGCCTTCGTGGAACACTGGCCCCAGCGAAGCGAGGTCCCCTATCCAACCACGGAATTGGACTTGTCGCGGACCGTCTTCTGGCTGGGACAGATGCGCGAGTTTATCGAGGGCACTGCCGAGGACCGCGAGCGGCCCCTGCCGATCGATCTGCAAGGCCTCGACGATGCAGTACGGTCGCTGGGTGCCGAGGCAGCCCAAGCCTATGATCAGGGACGCAAGCAAACCCGGGCGATTCTTGAAACGTTCGACCGAGAGTTGGCGGCCGCACAAGGCAATCGCGAGGCGGAAGTTCGCATTCGTTTCGAGCGAAGGCAGCCGACGCGCTATCTCTCGCCCTTGATCGAAGATTGGGCGCGGGCCGTACTCGCCGGATTGAATCGTTAGGCCCGCGGATTCTTCCTGCGCCTCTTGCGCTCCACGGTCGAGATCTCGCACCGCGATTCCCCTCGCGCATCCCGCGTGCCGCAGCCATCGGCTCCCTTGGAATCGGCATCCCGTAGGCGTTGGCATCCCGTGGGCATTGGCATCCTGTAGGCATTGGCATCCCTTGGAAGCATCCCTTGGAAATTGTCGGCTCCCATGGGAGGTGGTATAGTGAGCAGGAACGGGGATTCGCAATTCCACACCCGGAGGAAAGCGTTACGTGCTTATTCTGCTGACGAATGATGACGGCATCTATGCCCCGGGGCTGGCGGCTTTGAAGCAGGCCCTCGAGGCCCTGGGAGACGTCTTCGTGGTCGCACCCGCCACGGAGCAAAGCGGCGTCGGGCACGCGATTACCTATTTGCGACCGCTGATCGTGAAGGAGGTGTACCAGGGAGACCGCCCCTTCGGTTATGCGGTCGAAGGCAGCCCCGCCGATTGCGTGAAGCTGGGCGTCAACGAGCTCTGCCCCCGCTCCCCCGACATGGTGGTCAGCGGGATCAACGGCGGCTTGAACGCGGGCATCAATGTGCTGTATTCCGGCACCGTGGCCGCGGCCGTAGAAGGGGCCTTCTTCGGTATCCTCAGCGTGGCGGTATCGCTGGAGTTCGACGAAAATCCTCCCTTCGAGAGAGCCGCCGCGCACGCCGTGCAGATCATTCAGCACATTGCCTCTGACTGGCGGGACGTGGGCGCCCGGCTTTTCAACGTCAACATCCCGCTTCAAGCCGCGGCCGACGATTCGCCCGAAGTCCGTGTGGTCGCCATGGACGTGGGACGGTACGGCGGCGACTACGAAAAGCGGACCGACCCGTGGGGACGGACGTATTACTGGGCCACGGGCGAGCCGCCCCCGCGGCGGGATGCACCCGGAACGGATTTATTGGCCCTGGCCCAGGGAAAAATCTCGGTGACTCCGCTACACTATGATTTGACGGCGAGAAATGCGTTAGAGGAGATCGCCCAGAGGGGATTCGTCTTGACCTCCCGGCCCAAGGCCCCGCTGAAGCCTGCGTCGCCGGGCGGGAACCAAACGCTCGTCCTGCGTGCCTCGCGGCGCGCCCCGCGAGCCGGGGCCGCGAAACGCGAGGGTGGCTAGAAACGCGTTAGGGGAGGCCGCAGCTACGTTGCCGCCCCGAACGGGCGGCCGGTCTCGAACGGCGAGTTTTCAGGGAGACGTACCATGAGGCGAGTGAGCCAAGCCTGGATAGCCGGTTGGCTCGGCGTCTTGCTGGTCGGCTGCGGTACGGCCGACAACGAAGCCTTCCGGGTTAAGAACACCGAACCTGCGACCGCCGGCGCCGGGGTTTCTCAAGCTCAACGGCCGACAACTCC
>JAAZNR010000360.1 GCA_012798155.1 Thermogutta sp.
GCGACTCGATATTATGCCGTCGCCATGCGACCCATTTTATCAAGACTTGTTCCAATCCGACGCCGCGAAGCTTAGGCCTGGACTTTTGCAAATTGTGGTGACAAGTTCTCGTCCGCCTTGGAAGAGGGTTATGGTGAGGGCAATTAGCCGCGAAAACGGATTGCCGTGATTGCCCAACTTCACCAAGCCCTCACCCGCTGCCCCTCTCCCAAAGGGAGAGGGGAGCAGTTTGCAAAAGTCCAGTTAGGCCGTACTTGTCGTTGGCAACTTGCGAAACCGGTCCCCAAGAAGCGTGCCCGTACTCTCTTCAACGGCGTCCTCCGGGATCGGGCTTACCTCACTCGATCTCACTCACATCTCCGAGCACGCTCATGGACGCCGCCCTGGGCGAGCCGTAGAATCGGGGTTTGAGGAATTGCGGCAAACGGACGCGAAATAAGGTCTGGACCCACTCCGAGCGTCCTTTCCGACTCAAGCTGTCAAGACAGGCTGGGGGAGTCTTCAGGGAGACGGCCCAGTTCGCGAAGTGTTTCTTGACACGAATCCCCATGGACGGAGCTGTATGACGGACCTCTCGGCCTACGATTACCGGTTACCAAAGCATCTTGTCGCGCAGAATCCGCTCCCCAATCGCGCCGACGCCCGACTGATGGTCGTTCGCCGGCAAACCGGCGAAGTGGAGCACTATCACGTCCGCGATCTGCCCGAGCTATTGAACGAAGGGGACGTCTTGGTGTTGAACGACACCCGGGTCGTCCCGGCCCGGCTGGTAGGTTACCGCACGGAAACCCGCGGGCGGTGGGAGGGTCTATTTCTGGAATCCGACGGCACCGGAATCTGGCGCGTTCTCGCCCATACCAGGGGAAAACCGCAGCCCGGCGAGTCCATCCGGCTGATCAACGCCCAAGGGGCGGAGGACATCCTGTTGCGACTGGTGGCCAAGCTGCCGGCGGGAAGCGGAGAATGGTTGGCGATTCCCGACTCCGATGAGGATGCCTCGACGCTACTGGACCGCGTCGGTCGCGTGCCGCTTCCGCCGTACATTCGGGACGGCGAAATGATCGAAACAGATCGGGAGCATTATCAAACCGTATTTGCTCGCGTGCCGGGGGCGGTCGCCGCTCCCACGGCCGGTTTGCACTTCACGAAGAAGCTACTGGACGAGATTCGCCGCAAGGGCATCGGCATCGAATACGTGACTCTGCACGTCGGATTGGGAACCTTTCAGCCCATCAAGCAAGAGCAAATCGAACAGCACCGGATGCACGGCGAGCGGGGGCGGGTGACGGCCGGCACGGCGGAACGCCTCCGCGAAGCTCAGTCCCAGGGACGGCGGATCATCGCGGTCGGCACGACCGTCGTTCGCCTCTTGGAGACGGCCGCGGCGGAGGGCGAATTGCGACCTTTTTCCGGAGAAACCGATCTCTTCATCAGACCTCCCTACTGCTTCCGCGCCGTCTCCGCCATGATGACCAATTTCCATTTGCCCAAGACGACCTTATTGGTGCTGGTACGGACCTTCGGGGGGGATGAGCTGATCCGCCGGGCGTACGAGGAGGCAATCCGCGAGGAATATCGTTTTTACAGTTACGGCGATGCCATGCTCATCGTGTAGCCGTTTGCGTCGGGAGACAGTCCGTTGGGAAACAGGCGAGAATCATCGGCGCTCAAGACCGCGACGGTTCAGCTCGGTCGCGACGCGGAATGAGCGGCGTGCCGCCGGAGGAGTACGAACGTGAGTCGAATTTCCGAAGAGCGTGTCCTGGTAATTCCCACGGATGTATTCCGCGAGGCGGGATACTTCCAAGGATTTTGCCGCGACGTAGAACGCTATGTGCCGCTCCTTTTTCAACCCAGACATTTTTCCTTTCGCCCGCGGCGCGAGGTGGAGCACGATGCAAGCTTCAAGCAACTGATTCCCTACGTCGTTTTGGCGCATGACGCCGGCAGCTCGGTTCGGGTGTTCCACTACACCCGCGGCAAAGGGCAGGGCGAATCACGACTGCACCTGAAGCGGAGCATCGGCATCGGCGGTCACATCGCGCAGATCGACGCGAGCACCGCGACGGGCTCCGCCTTCGAGGAAGGGATGCAACGCGAGCTTTTGGAGGAGGTGACGATCGGCACTCCGTTCACATTGACGCCGGTCGGTCTGATCAACGATGACGAGACCGACGTGGGCCGGGTGCACCTGGGAGTCGTTTGCTTGGCTCGACTCGAAGAGCCTCTGGTCCATGCCCGCGAGGCCGACATTTTGAACTGCGGATTTGCCTCGCCGCACGAATTGCGAAACAATTGGGATGACTTGGAAAGTTGGTCGCAACTGGCGCTGGCGCACCTATTCTGAATCCCGCCGGCATAAGCCGGCGGCGCCCCCCGAAGAACCAGCCGTGCATGGTCCGCCTCTTCCGCTCGCCCGATGACCGTTTCGCCTCCCATCTATCTGGACAATCACGCCAC
The DNA here is from genome assembly GCA_012798155.1 of Thermogutta sp. Classification (GTDB taxonomy): domain Bacteria; phylum Planctomycetota; class Planctomycetia; order Pirellulales; family Thermoguttaceae; genus Thermogutta. The sequence goes on from JAAZNR010000360.1 coordinate 2,461, forward strand.
CACGCGATGCGATCCGCGGGTAGTAGCGGCGATGTTGCCCTATTTTGGCGAAACATACGGCAATGCGGCTTCAACGACGCACGCATACGGGAC
>JAAZNR010000361.1 GCA_012798155.1 Thermogutta sp.
CCAAGGCATACATGTAAAGCGTCTTGGTCGGCACGGCGACGCGGCCTTGGTCAACTCGCGGCCGCATCCCCGCGGCCCGCCAAACGCTGCTCGATTTCCTCCAGCGGAACCCCTTTGGTCTCCGGCATCACGAACAGCACCCACAGCAATTGCAGAACCATCATGGCGGCATAAAAGGCGAAGGCATGACCGCCGGATGCCGCCGCGATCATGGGAAACGTCCACGAAATGACGGCACACATGAACCAATGCGTGAAGCTGCCCAGCGCCTGGCCGTAGGCGCGAACCGTGTTGGGAAAGACCTCGCTGATGAAGACCCAGATCACCGCGCCCTGCCCGAAGGCGTGCGAGGCGATGAAGACCAGCAAGCTGATCAGAACGACGGCGTTTCCTAAGTCGTCGAAATTCGATCCATACCAGTAAAAGGCCGCGGCCGTCACGGAGAGGCTGAGAATATAGCCGATCGAGCCGATCAGCATGAGGAATCGCCGGCCGAAGCGGTCGATGACGGCCATGGCCAAGAGAGTGAAGATCAGGTTCGTGCCGCCCACCGCGACGGCTTGCAGAAAGGCGGTGTCCTTACCGGCCCCTGCCATCTCGAAGATGCGGGGGGCGTAGTACATCAGGGCATTGATCCCCGAAAGCTGGTTGAAGGCCGCGATGGCGATCGCCAAGAGCATGGATCGCCGATAGCGCGGAGACAGCAGGGCCTCCCAAGCCGCCACTTCGCGGTCGGCCAAGGATTCCTTGATTTCCCGCACCAGCCGGGCGGCCTCCTCCGGAGCGACGCCCAGGCGGACCAGCACCTCGGTCGCTTCGGCAGATCGTCCGTGGGCCACCAGCCAACGGGGGCTTCGCGGCGTGGCATAGAGGAGGAGCCAGAAGGCCGCCGCCGGAATCGCCTCCACGCCGAACATCCAACGCCATTCGACCTCTCCCAACTGAAGCAAGGCGATGCAGTAGTTCGAGAGGAAGGCCAGCAGAATGCCCAGCACGATGTTGAACTGGACCACCGCCACCAGGCGGCCGCGCGATTGCGGGGGCGTGATCTCCGCAATGTACATCGGCGCGACCACCGACGCGCCGCCGACGCCCAGCCCGCCCAAAAAGCGAAAAAAGACCAGCGAAAACCAATCCCATGCCAAACCGCTGCCGACCGCCGAGATGAAATACAACACCGCGATGAGGATGAGCGTGGGGCGTCGGCCCCAACGGTCCGCCGGATAACCCGCCGTCAGCGAACCGATGATCGTCCCGATCAGGGCTGAGGCTACGGTAAACCCCAGCCAAAATTCCGATAAGTGAAAGACTCTTTGCAATAGTTTCTCCGCCCCGGAAATCACGGCCGTATCGAAGCCGAACAGCAGGCCGCCCAGCGACGAAACCAGGACGCACAGCATGAGATAGCGATTCGTTCGCATGTCGGACCGCCTGCCTAACGTGTGGGTAAGAAGTGGGTAAGAACGGGACAACGGACTTTCGAGATACGGGAGTTTCGAGATACGAGATACGGGAAAGGAGCGGAAACGTCGATCTTCGCCGAGGACTCGTACCGGAAGCTGGAAGATGCAGCCCCACCGCCCGGTCAGCCGGGGGGCGATGGGACCGCATGGCGACAAAGCGTGAACGCTTCAAGCGACGATCGACCTTATCATAAAGGCCGCGTGGGCGGCGGCTACGTCACGGAAACCGTGCCGCGCGGCGCTACGAAGTCGAACGTCTCCCCTTTACCGGATGCGGTTGAGAACGGCTTCGGCTCGGGCTTTGAGTTGGGCATCCTTGGTCCCGGCGATGACCCGCTCCATGGCCTGAGTGACGAGGCTCCGGTCGGCGGTCCACTTTTCGCCGATGGCCACCGCCGCCGCGTAGGCCGCCTCGGCCGTGGCGGGGCGCCCCATCTCCTCCATCACCATCCGAAGGGAGGCCGGACCGGGATTCCGTCCCAGCACCTCCATCACCAATTCCCGCTCGGCATCCCGCCGCGCAAGCTCCAGCGCCTTCTTGCACATGGCCAGGCGTTCCTGAGGCTCGACGTTCAACTGCCGGGCAATGCGGATGTATGCCCGCAACATGCGAACCTGAAAGCGTTCGGCCTTGCCCGACTCGATGAGATCGACCAGCGGTTGGGCGGCGTCCGGCGTCATCCAGTTGCCCAAGGCTGCCGTCGCCAAGTCCTGCAATTCGGGATCATCCCCTTGGGCCGCCTGCACGACCGTCTCCAGGGCGGTCTTGCCGCCGACGATGGTCAGCAGTTCGAAGATGAAGGCCCGGCTCTCGCCGCCGGAACCGGCAACCATCTCCGCCAGGCGTCCCGCCGCGGCATCCGCGTCGGGCTGCCGGCGCAGCGCCGTCCTGAGGGCCTCGCGGATGACGTTCTTTTCCTCGTCGTTGGATGCCTTTCCCAAGCGAGACAGCAGAGCGACGACGTCGTCCCACTGGGCGATGGCGCCCAGGGCCGTCACGGCGGCCGACCGGCGTGCGGCATCCGGCGAGTCGAGGGCCTCGCGGAGCACGGGAGCGGCAGCCGCCAAACGGCGCCGTCCCGCCGTCGCCGCCAGGGCGAGCCAATCGTCACCCTGGGCGGTCTGCAAACGCTCCGCCAGGGCCTCGCCGATGCCGGGCGCGTCCAGCGTATCCAGGGCCGCCTGGGCAGCCGCCCGCACCTCGGCGTTCTCGCTGCCCACGGCCTGACCCAACAGATCGAGATCCTGCGCCGCCCCATGTCTTGCCAGCACGCGCAAGGCGGCTGCCTGGAGGCCGGCATCGTTGCCTTTCAGGGCCTGGCGGGCCAATTCCGCCGCCGTCCGGCCGTCCAAGTCGGAAACGGCGAGGAGGATGATCCCCCGTCGTTCGGCGGGCGCGGCCGCATAAAGCTGCGTCAAACGCGGGACCGCCGCCGCGGGATCGAGATTTCGCGACGCGCCCATCGCCGCGGCGAAGACGGCCTCGTCCTCCGATTGCGCCGCCTCGCCCCACAGGGCAAGCCCCTCCTCGCCGGCGGTCATAATCTCGCCGTGGAGCGCGGCCACGAGGTACCGGCTGGGAAGCTTGGCGCCGCGAATCGTTCGGTACACGGCCACGGCTTGGTCCTTGTTTCCGTCGCGACGCAAGACGTCGGCCCCGATCACGAGGGCGTCGGCAAGGAAATCGGCTCGATCACCCTGAGCCGAGGCAAGCGATTCGATCAAGATTCCCACGGAATCGGGCGTACCGATTCGGGCCAAGGCGGAAGCCGCGGCATCCGCCAGGGCCGAATCCTCCGACGCCAAAAGTTCCTTCAGGGCGGGAATCGCGTCGGCGTCGCGGCGGGCGCCGATGGAATTGATGACGCCCAATTTCAGCGTCCCTTGCACGCTGTTCAGGGCCTCCCGCAGCGCGGCGTCCACCGCTTTCCCCGGGATAGGCTCCAGGGCGAACCGTGCGTAATGCGAGAGCTTTTCGTCTCCCAGCAAGGAGGCCAGGACCGGCACGGCCGATTCGTCGCCCACCACGGCCAACTGCTTGCACGCCAAGGCCTTATCGTGGAGGGAGGCATCCGCGGATTGCAGGACGGCAATCAGCGAGGCCGGATCGACGGCCCCGGCCTGCTGCGCCTGCGCGGGCCGCGCGGCGACCAGCCACACGAGCGCGCCCAGGCACGCCGAAGACACTATACCTTTTGTCATTTTCATGATCCTCATCCCCTGATTTCTCGAACGGCTACGGAATCGGCTCACGAGCTTGGCAATACCGCCTGACGCTTCGTGCTCGTTCGCCGATCAAGAATCGCCGATGGTTTCCAATCCACGCTAACCATCCAACCCCCGCCTCAAATGTGCCACGGTTGGCGCAACGCCCTTGAACGCATACGATTCGCCTCTTCGTCGCCGAGGAACTCTTCCTTGACGGGATCGAAGCGGACCTTGCGTCCCAACTGCCAGGCAATGTAAGCGCAATGGCTGGCAATGTGCGACTGGGCCACGACGTCCGCGTTGGCCTTGGGCTTGGCCCGCGTCTTGACGCAATCCAGGAAATCCCGGATGTGCGTGCTGGGGTCCGTGCCCGCCATGGTAAACACCGGCATTTCGGCCCGCAGCGATTGCGGCTCCAGGGCGACCAGCCCGCGGTCCCCGGTCTCGATCCAGCCTTCCTCGCACTCATAGCGGACGCTGCAAGTGCCCAGCCCCAGCCACCCCGTATCGCGCATGATGAGCTTCACGCCGTTGGCATACACGGCGTGCACTTCGTTGCCGTGCGGCTCGTATTCGATGGGGGCCGTATCGTCGGCCTTGTTCGCCCATTGGCAAAGGTCCACGGTGTGCGATCCCCATTCCAAGATGCCGCCGCCGTGAAAATCGAAGAATCCCCGCCAGCCGCCGTTGACGTAGCGGCGATTGAAGGGCCGCCACGGCGACGGTCCCAGCCACATGTCCCAATCGCACTCGTCCTTGGAGGGGAGGGGTTCCTCGGGCAGCCAATCATGCGTGGTGGCGGGGGCCAGCGTGTTGGCGTGAACGGTGTGCAGTTTGCCGAGACGTCCCGAATAAACCAGATTCACGGCATAGATGAAGTTGCCGATATTCCGCCGCTGCGTGCCGGCCTGGTACACACGGCCGTAGCGTCGCATCGTGTCCGCGAGGGCACGGCTCTCCGCGATGGTCATGGAGCACGGCTTCTCGCAGTAGATGTCCTTGCCCGCCTTGGCCGCGATGATCGACGCCATCGTATGCCAACGGTCGCCCGTCGCGATCAGCACGGCGTCGAAGTCGTCTCGGGCAAGGAATTCGAACATGTTCTGATAGGTACGGCAATCGCTGTTGCCGTAGCGTTCATCCACCATCTGCTTGACCATGTTGCGGCGATCGGCCTGGGCGTCGCACACGGCCACGAACTGCACGTCCGGATTCTCCATGAAGTGCCGCAGGTCTTCGCGACCGCGGGGACCGATCCCCAATCCGCCCATCACGATCCGGTTGCTGGGGGCGAAGGCGTTGTTCATTCCCAGCGCGGTCCCCGGCACAAAGTACGGCACGGCGGCAATCGCCGCGGCCTTTGTCGCCCGCGACAGTAATTCCCGCCGCGAAAGAGCCTCCTTCATTCGCATCATCACATTTCCTCCCTATTTTTCAAAAACGCCGAGAAAAAACGTTCCAGCCCCTTGATCGGCCGTCACCATACTCTCGCATCCCAATCGACGCACGGAAGGTCCCCGCCGACGTCCGCCCGTTGCCGCACGCCTTGCATCATGGCAGCGACGGAGGCCCGTTCATTCCATGGCGTAGTCCTTGGGACGCAAACCTTTTCGGAATGCGCCAAAACCGAAATAGCTGGGTTCGTACGGTCCCACGGTCTCGACGTCGGCTCGCGGAGGAATCTTGTCCTCCATGCCCATGCACCAATACGCGGCGTTCACCAACAGCCGCCGCAGCCCCTCGCTTTTCAGGTCCACGGCGGCTCCCATCGTGGTCGTGAATACGCGGCCCACCTTGCCGTTTTCGCCCTGGTAGGTCTTCGTCCAAGCGACGGGCATCATGGGATCATTCTTGGGACCTGAGAGAGGCGGATCGTGGGGCGACATCCCGGTCAGCACTTGACCCAGCACGAGGGGCTGGGAATCGCCGGGCAGCGGCAGCCGAACGGTATAGACGTCGGTCGGCCCCCAAATGTCCTCGCACCCGCGGACGATGGGGTGGTTCTCCATCCCCGGCGCAATCACGCCGCGCGTGCTCTCCTTATTGTGGGCGCCGTGATGGCTGATCCACGTCTCGCCCAAGATCTGCCGACCGAAGCCGCCGTCCCATTCCTTACTATTGAAACTGTAGCGGGCGAAAGCGCGATCCGCAGGGATGTTGAAGGCGTGCGTCGCCGTCCGCAACCCGATGATCGGCTTGCCCGATTTGACGTAGCGATCGATGCACGCCATCTGTTCGTCCGGCAGATTGCGAAATCGCGTAAAGATGATCATCAAGTCGGCGGAATCCAGCAACTCCAAGCCCGCGATATTGGTCACGTTGAGGGGATCGATCTCCCCGGTCTCGGGATCGATCGCGAACAACACGGTGCAACGGAACCCGTGGCGCTTGGCCAGAATCTTGCCAAGCATGGGCAGCGCCTCCTCGGAACG
>JAAZNR010000362.1 GCA_012798155.1 Thermogutta sp.
GAGACGCCAGCAGCCGCAGCATGCCCTCATAGTCCTTTCCCTGAGTGGTCCCGAAGACCGCCCATTTTCGGCGGGCATCGAAGCACTCGTTCAGGGTTCGGCACAGTACCTCCGCCGATGCCACGTTGTGCGCCGCGTCGATGACGACGACCGGTTTCCGCCGTACGACCTCAATCCGCGCGGGCGCGGCAACGTTCGCCAGTGCCTCTCGATAGGCCGTCGGGGGAATGCGAAATCCCAAGTCCCTCTGCAATCGCCGCAGGGCGGCAACGGCCAGCATGGCGTTGCGGGCCTGATGCTCTCCCACCGGCCGCAACTCCGATTGGAGAAAAAAGGGGGGCTCCTCCGGGAGGCGGATTTCCATTTCGACCCAACCGCGACCGTCGCCCAGTTCGAGGTGCCGCGGCGGACGATAACGGTACGCAAGATGTTCCGGAAGCGCGATCCACGGCGCCCCGCGCTTGGCTGCCACGCGGCGAATGACCTCTTTCGGCTCGGCATCCGTTACGCCGCTCACCACGGGAGTCCCGCGTTTGATGATCCCCGCCTTTTCCCAAGCGATCTGTTTCAGCGAGGTCCCCAAGATATCCGTGTGATCGTAGCTGATGCTGGTGATGACGGAGACGGCGGGCCGGCAGACATTGGTCGCGTCCAGTCGGCCGCCCAACCCCACCTCCAGCACCGCCAGATCGACGCCCTGCCGCGCAAAGTACAGCGCTGCCATGGCGGTCAAGATCTCGAAATAGGTGGGGCCGCCTTCTCCCATGCCCTCCCAGTCCGCATCCATTTCCCGAACGATCGGCCAAATTTCCTCGAGCACTTGATCGAAATGCTCCGGCGGACAGGGGCGTCCCTGCACCGCCAACCGCTCCTCGACGTGCCACAGGTGAGGCGACGTGAACGCCCCCACGCGATAGCCCGCCGCTTGCAGGATCCCCGCCGCGATGCCGGCCGTCGAACCCTTCCCCTTCGTGCCCGTGACGTGCAAGATCGGGTAACCTCGATCGGGGTTTCCCAGGCGATCGAGCAGCTCCCGGGTTCGGCTCAATTTGAAGACCTTGCTTCTCGGTGATCCGCCGGGGACGGTCCTCTCGTAGTTCGTGCGACCGAGCAAGAACGCTCGCAACTGGGATTGCGGCAACTCGCCCGGCGGTTGATTGGCGTGCGAGGGAGACGGGTGGAACGGGAAATCTTTGGGCATGATATCGTGGAATGACGCGGAAGAGCGAAGAGCGTTCGCATCCGAATCGCCGTCTTCGCGCGGGCGATTCACTCGGCGCCGGTACGGCTCAGCCTTGATTCTATTGTGGCGGAAAAGACAGGATTGGCAATGAGGTCTCTCGCCGCCGTGCCGGTAGAGAGGCTTTCCTCACGTCGAAAAAAGCCGTCCGCCAAAAAACATCCAGCCGGGGTAACCGTTCACGGTCCGGCCGCCGCCCCGGGGACGGCTTTGAGGAGTGAAAAGACGGAAATGCAGGGAACGCAGACTTGCAGCCTATCAATTCGTCTTTCTCCGCGCCCTCTGCGCCCTCTGCGTTTCAAAAAGAGCCTCTGGGCCTCCGCGTTGCAATGACAGACCGGGCAGGGGCGTGAACGGCTGTCAGCCGGGGAATAGCCGCGGCGGTCACGGATTGCGGACCAGCCGAGGGTGAGGCGGATGGGGCAGAATCGTGGTGATCGTCTCGCCGGTCGCCGGGCTTCGCAGCCACGGCGAGACGGCGCCGCGCCAGGTCTTGGCCAACCGCAGTTGATCGAGGTACCAGCGAGACGCCGTATCCACGCGAAAGAGCACGGTATCCGGCAAGGACTCCGGTGCAACCGCCTGGAAGACCAGATTCCAGGCGTCCGGTTCGACGTCGTTCGGCGGTTGCTCGGCCGAGAAGACGCGCACGAACACCTCCGTGCGTCCCTGCTCATCGCCGGCAAATTTGACGAGACACAAGTACTCCCGCCCGGTCTCCAAGGGTATCGCCCTGCGCACGGCCGCCTGCTCCGCCCTTGCGAAGACGAGTTGCCGATCGACCCACAGGCCCACCGTAAGCGGGTCCGCTCTGGGGTTATCGGCGGCATCCAAGCTGACGGAGAACCATCCGCCTTGTCCGCCGGAAGTACGATCCCATTTCACGATGAATCCCAGGTAGTACACGGAATTGCGATTGAATACCAAGGCGCGAGCGAGCCGGCGATGGAAGACGGCTTGGCCTTCCACGCTGAGAACCCCCGGTATCCGGCGGAGACTGTTACGAGCCAAGCCAAACCACTGGTCGGCGAGGATGTTGGGGACGTCCCCCGGCCCGACCACCCAACGCCCGCTCCAGCCCGGCCCGTCCTCGAACTCCGCGCCCCGGGCCGCGACCAGCGCGACGGGGTCGGGCGACACGGCGGGAAAATTCTCCTCCGCCAAGACGTCGTCCGTGCCGACCGATGAAACGGCTGCAAATGCCGCGGCAAAACGCTCCGGCTCGAAGGAGATCGGGGAGCCGGTTTCGGCCTGCGGGGGGAAGACTCGGGCCTGGCCGGCCACGACGGTCTCGCGCGAAAGACGCCTCTTGCCGTCCTCCGACATGCGTTCACGGCGGACCTCCCCCAGGCGAACATGCAGCGCGGACGTACCGTCCCGGCCGACTTCGATGCTGAACTCGGACGCCCGGTGGACATACGCGGCATCGCCTGCCAGCAAGCGGAATCGCCCCGCCGCCTCATCCGCTCGGATCAGGGCGCGGCCGAAGATCAATTCGGCCTCCGTTCCCGATTTGATTCGCAGGCGTGTTTCGCTCTGCAAGATCACCCGTTGCCCGCCGTCGAAGAGGATTTCCGCGCTTCCTTCCCTCAACGCGAGGACGTCGTTGGGCGCCAGACGCCGGCCCTCGACGGGGATCGATGTCTCTCCGGCGGCGACTCCCGCCCAACGTGCTATCGTGGCGACATGCTCGGGGGCGATTGGGGCATCGGTCGGCGGGGCCTTTCCCGATAGCTTTCCCAGCAACCACCCCACCAAAACAGCAATCAGCACGCCGGCCACGACGGCGGCTACCCAGGGGTGAGAGACCGCTGCCCTGCCTCGAGATCCCCTCCTCGCCGCGGATGCCTCCTTCTCGACCATGGCGACGATCCGCGACATTTGCTGATCCTCGCTTTGCCCCAGCGCCACCGCCCGCAAACCCGCGTGCATGTCAAGATAATCGAGGTAGATGCTGCGGGCCTCCGCGCTGGAGGTCAAGATCTCCTCCAAACGGCGATGCTGGGCGGGCGAAATC
>JAAZNR010000363.1 GCA_012798155.1 Thermogutta sp.
GCCCGGTCTGTCTTTGAAACGCAGAGGGCGCAGAGGGCGCGGAGAAACGAGAATTGGTAGCCGCAACTCTGCGTTCTTTCCGGCTCTGCGTTTCTAGCCCTTCATTCCCCGAAGGCCAATACTTTCCAGTTTCCGCCGGGTGGCTGGGGTCGTAGCGTAGCGAAGCCCCCAGTCACCCGTCTTCGCGCTGCTTCCGCCACCGGCTGATGTCGGCGGCGAGTTCTTCCGCTGCACTCATGCTCTTGCCCGGTCTGTCTTTGAAACACAGAGGGCGCGGAGAAACAACAATTGGTAGCCGCACTCTGCGTTCTCCGCGTTCTTTGCCTTTCCTTTTCATTCCCCAACGCCGTTTACGTGCCTGCTGCCGACCCGTGAACGGTTACAAAGACGGTAAGCGGGATCGCCTTGGGACCTGCCGGGAACCCCGGCCCGGAGCGATGACGGCGCGGCGTGTCAGCCGCCGTCCCAGGTGCGAATGTCCACGAACTTGCCTGCGATGGCGGCCGCCGCGGCCATGGCGGGCGAAACCAAATGGGTGCGGCCGCCGCGTCCCTGCCGTCCCTCGAAATTACGATTGCTCGTGGCGGCGCAGCGTTCTCCCGGCTCCAGCCGATCGGGATTCATGGCCAGGCACATGCTGCAACCCGGCTCGCGCCACTCGAAACCCGCCTCGCGGAAGATGCGATCCAGCCCCTCTTTCTCCGCCATGCGCTTGACGAGGCCGCTGCCGGGCACCACCAAGGCGTGCACGTGCCGGGCAACCCGCCGCCCTTTGGCGACGGCCGCCGCCGCCCGCAGGTCCTCGATGCGACCATTGGTGCACGAGCCGATGAAAACCTTATCCAAGCGAATTTCCCGGATCGGCATACCGGGTTCCAGGCCCATGTAGCGGAGCGCATCCTCGGCCGCCTTGCGATCCACCGGATCCTTGAACTGGGAGGGAGAGGGCACGACGTCGTTCACGCCCACGACCTGCGCCGGATTCGTCCCCCAGGTCACCTGCGGCTGAATGACTCCCGCCTCGAAGACGACGGAACGATCGTAAACGGCCCCGGGATCGCTGGGCAACTGCCGCCAGCGCTCCACGGCCCGCTCGAAGGCCTCGCCTTGCGGAGCGAAAGGACGCCCCCGCAGATAGCGGAAGGTCGTCTCGTCCGGTGCGATCAATCCCGCCCTGGCCCCGGCCTCGATCGACATGTTGCAGACGGTCATCCTCTCTTCCATGGAAAGGGCGCGAATCGCCTCGCCCGTATATTCCAAACCGTACCCCACTCCGCCGCGCGTGGTCAAACGGCCGATGAGGTAGAGAATCAAGTCTTTCGCCGACACGCCGGGTCCCAGCCGGCCGTTGACGCGGACCTCCATCGTCTTGGGTCGGTACTGCAAGAGCGTCTGGGTGGCCAGCACGTGCTCGACCTCGCTGGTGCCGATCCCAAACGCCAAGGCCCCGAACGCCCCATGGGTGGCCGTATGGCTGTCCCCGCACACGATCGTCATGCCGGGCTGGGTGAAACCAAGCTCGGGGCCGATCACGTGCACGATCCCTTGATTCTCATGATTCAGGTCGTACAGCCGGATGCCGAACTCCTCGCAATTCCGCCGCAACGTGTCGATCTGCTGCTTGGAAATGGGATCGGCGATGGGCAGCGACCGGTCGGTCGTCGGCACATTGTGATCGACTGTGGCCACGGTCCGCTCCGGGCGGCGGACCTTTCGCCCCGCCAAACGCAAACCCTCGAATGCCTGCGGACTCGTGACTTCGTGTACCAAATGGAGGTCGATGTAAAGGATGGCCTGCTTACCCTCCTCGGCGTAGACCACATGCTCATCCCAGATTTTCTCGAGAATCGTCCGAGGTCGCGAGGCGGAAATCATGATCCGAAACACTTACCCTTCTTTTGAAATCACCCTGAATATCACATTCCGTTCACCGCACCGAACCTCCGGCCGCCAAAAGACCGAAGCCCACGGCTGCCAAAGGCAGGATGCCGATGCACGGTTTCTCATCACCGGCGGCGGCCCATGCCGGCTGGAAGCTCCCCCGTGCCCCACCCTTTACGGGAGCGCCGCTCGGCGTCCGCCGAAACCTTGATTTTAGCCTGCGACCGTCCCACCGGGCAGGATACCGTGTCGAACACGACAGGAACGCGGAAAGGTGACTTGCGGGTTGGCACCGCCGGCGAATCGAAGGCTCACTTCGCCGCGGCGCCGACGGTCGAAACGGGCTGTTCCGGCGGGTACGAAGTCGGCGACTGGCGAGGGCGGTCGAGTTGCCGTTCTTTCCACCATGCGGCCGCCCGCTCGCGAGTCCACCGTCCCGCGGCCTCGCACCGAGCCAGGGCTTCGCGCAAATCATTCGCCGTCTGGAAGCGATCGCCGGGGTTCTTTTCCAAACAGCGAAGCACGATCCGGGTCAGGTCCTCAGGCAAATCGGGTCGCAAATCGCGGGGAGAGACGACTTCGGCCTGTATGTGGGCAAGGATCACGCGAATCGGTTTGTCGGCTTCGAAGGGCGGCCGGCCCGTCAAGGTGAAGTACGCCACCGCCCCCAACGAGTAAATGTCGCTGCGGGGGTCCAAGTCGGTATTGCCCATCGCTTGCTCGGGCGACATATACAGCGGCGAGCCGGTGACGGAGCCTTCCGCGGTGAGGCTCAAATCCTTCATCTCCGCAATCGGCTTGACCAATCCGAAATCCAGGACCTTAACCACGTCGAAGACCCCGCCTCGCTGCGCCACGAAGATATTGGACGGTTTGAGGTCGCGGTGAATGAATCCCAACTCATGGGCCTCGCGGATCGAGTCGCACGCCTGGCTCAAGAGAAAGATGACCCGCTCGGGCGGAAGCGGACCGAACTCGCGCACCAACGCCCCCAAGTCCAACCCGGGAAGATACTCCATGACGTAATAGAACACGCCGTCGCCGGTCAGACCGTAATCGAAAATCTCGACCGTATTCCAATGGGAAAGCCGGGCCGTGGTGCGGACCTCCCGCTCGAAACGCGCCAAAGTGCGCGGATCACCCATCCGCTCGGGACGGATCAACTTGACCACGCACGGCCGCTTCAAGAGCACATGCTCCGCCAAATAGACCTCGCCCATCCCGCCGCCGCCCAACCGTTCGCGGAGGCGATACTGGCCGAACTGGTGGGCCTCGAACGACTCGCGACGTAAGGATTGGATGGAATCGACGCCCAACACCGCCATGATGCCGGAAACGATGAACATCAACGGGATCACCGTCATGTGCTCCATCCGCATGGCCTGCGCGATGTCGGGATGAAACAACCGACCCGCAACGAGGATCAGAATCGGCACGGCCGCCAGGATTCCGATCACCAGGGCTGCCCGCCGAACCGTATTGGGGATGAACAGGGCATAAGCGAAGATCAACAGCATCCAGCTTCCGCTGTTGAACTCGAAAAAGCCTCGCTCCTGACAGGAGTGGGCCATGGCGAACCACGAGCCGTAGGCCAAGAATAGGGCCGGGACCGCGAACGCCGCCAATTCCAGCGAACGGATGGCGCGGTAATTCCCTTGGCATTTCCCCCACGTGAGCCAGGCCCCGGCTCCGATCAGAAACGACGTGCACAGGACATGGAACGCCAAGTTGTAACGCTCCCAGGCGACATCGGGCTGGAACAGCGGGAGTTGCCAAAGGAGGAATATCGCGAAGGCGGCGGCCATGATCCACACGGCAAGCCGCAAGCGGCGGTGGAGCACGGCATGAAGCGCGCACGTCCAGTCCTCCGGCGACCCGGAAACCAAGCGAACCGCAGGGCACTTCGGCTCCGCGACCTTGACGGCGCCTTGCGATGCGGAATCCCCGCCGGCAGCCGTGCTGTCGCGCGGCGCCATGTCGAGCGTGGGTTCATCGCCCGCGGGTCTCAAAGTCGGTGAATCGGAGGCCATCGGATAGGAAGGAAGGAGTAAGCCTACGTTACGCGAAACCGTCTCCCGTGATTTACGTGAGATTTTCCCGCCCGGTTTCCCAAAACCGGCGGCAGGGAAATAGCCTGTCAAGTTGGATTCGCCGAACGGCCCCGAATCTTGGCCGCCCCCCGCCTGTTTGGTCTCGGATCCTGTATTTGTGAAAACACGCTTGGCGCGGCCCGCTTCATGCCCTCAACTATGGGGATCCAGGACCACTTCCATGCCCAGCGCCTCGATCATCCGGTAGTCTTCCTCGGGCGGCCGGCCTTTCGTCGTCAGGTAGTCGCCCACGAATATCGAGTCGGCGGGGAACAAACCCAGGGGTTGAAGGGGGCCTAGATGGAGTTCGCGCCCGGCGGCAATCCGGAGGGTCGAAGTAGGGCCGGCAAAACGCAACAGCGATAACACCTTCAAACAATAGAGCGGTGATAGGTCGCCCTGGTTCTCCATGGGCGTGCCGGGAATGGGTATCAAAAAGTTGATCGGAAGGGATTCGGGCCGCAATTCGCCCAATTCCATGGCGAAATCGACCACGTCATCGAGGGATTCTCCCATCCCCACGACGCCGCCGCAGCAAAGCTCCAGCCCCGCCTCTCTCGCCGCGCGGAGCGTGGCCAGCCGGTCCTCATACGAGTGCGTGGAACAGATTCGATCGTAGAACCTGCGGCTGGTGTTGAGGTTGTGGTTGATGCGATCCACGCCTGCCGCCTTGAAGCGATTCGCCTGCTCGCGGTTCAGAAGCCCCGGCGAAACGCAAATTTTGATGTTCCACCGGGACTTGATCTCGGAGACGACCCCGCAAATGGCGTCCAGCTCGCCCGGGTTGGGCGAACGACCCGAGATCGCGATGCAGTACATCGTCGCCTGGCGTTCCACGGCCGCCTGAGCACCCCGCAAGAGCTCCCCCCTATCAACCAGCGGATATTTCCTAATTTCCGCGGAGGAGATCCGCGACTGGGAGCAGTAGGCGCAATCCTCCGGGCAGATCCCGCTTTTGGCATTGATTAGCAAATTGAGCCGCACCAAATTACCGTGATAGCGCAGCCTAACACGGTAGGCGGCCGCCAGTATCTCCAAGATCTCTTCGTCCGGGGCGTTGAGGACGGCCAAACCCTCACCCCGGGTTAGCTTTCCCCCCTCAAGAACCTTATCCGCGATCTCTCGCCAACGCGAGGAAAAGTCTTCCCGTCGTCCCGTCGAAAGCACATTAGTGGTCGTCATAGGGCAAAATCCGAGGGGTTGTCATAGGGTCGTGTGTTCCCATATTGTACGCCGCGCGACCCGAACGACCAACGCCGGAACGACCAACGCCGGCAAGACGTGCCAAAGGCGGACGGATCGCGCTTACCGGAAAACGTGGACGGTCGTCATCAGAAAATCCACTCCGCTTTTTTTCCACCCCCAAAGCGGGGCTGGAGCAAGACCGTCTGCCGTGGCTGCGGCGGCGAGGCAATCCGCCGCCAATGCCCATTGGCAGACGAAACCCATTGACCGCCAAGATCGGTTTCTGGTATTTACCTTTTCACGATTCGACTGAGAATGCGCCGCGGAATGCCCTGCCCTTCAGGAACCGGAGTCCGCGCCGCCTGAAGCAGTCGTTTTCTCCCGGCGTTTTCTTCCGGCTGAGATGAAGGATTTGCCGGAGCCGTTGACGATACAGCGACCGGTCCACAATACGTAGCGTTCAGCCGCCGAGCTAACCACAACCATTAGTAGTTCCGAGGTCACATCGCAAGCGGCCCGATTTACTCGATCGGCCGCGGCGCCGTTGATTCCCTATCTCGTTGAACATCGCGATCCATGACAACCAAGCCGGCCACCGATCGGACCACCCAGCATCTTGGAAAATCGATTCTCAGCTCGCCCTTGATCTGGGGCACGGCAGCCTATCTCTTCTTCCAATGGCTGTTGACTACCCATTTGCCGGGAATCGAGTTCCTCCGCCGCTACACCGCAAGCCATCCCATCGAGCACGTCGAGACCTATTTGTTCTTCTTCGGCCTCACGTGGCTGGGCATCCGCTTTCTCAACATCTCCGCCCAGCGGCAACGGCTTTCGCGATTGCGATTGCCGAAGCGCGTCGTATCCGATGACATCGAGCAGGAGGCTCAGGCCGTCTTGGAATACCTTGAGCGACTCCCGCCGGTCTTCCATGCCGACTACCTGGTGCAGCGTTGGAAACAGGTACTTCAAATCATTCTTCGCGGCGACCAGTCGCCCGAAGACTACCTCGCCGTACTCAATGAGCAGGACGCTCAGCGGCGGTATGGCGCCTACGCGCTCCTCCGGTTGATCGTTTGGGCGGTACCGATCCTCGGTTTCTTGGGAACCGTGGTCGGCATCGCGCTGGCCCTCGGTAACCTGTCGCCCAGCGAACTGGAAAAGACGCTCCCGCTGGTCATGTCCGGGCTGACGGTGGCTTTCGACACGACGGCCCTGGCGCTGGCTTTGTCCATGATTTTGATGCTGGCCCAATTCCTCGTGCAGCGATGGGAGGACGGCTTGCTGGATCGCGTCACGCGCCGCACCGAGGAGGAAATCCTGCATCCCTTCGCCGCCAAGAGGGCGGCCGGTCCCGAAGCCGAGGCCGTCCGGACCGCGCTTTCGCACTGGAGCGACGCCGCCGGGGAATGGGTCCGGCTTTCCGCTCAAGCCTGGGAACAAAGCCTTCACCGCGTGGAAATCCGCTGGCAAGAGGGCATCCAAGACACCGGCGAGTCCTTCCGCAACGATCTGGGCGCGGCATTGGAGGCCGGCCTCCGCGGTTTCGCGCGAGAGTTGGCCGAAATCCAAAACGCAAGCTCGGCGGAACGGCTGGAAGAAAGCCGCCGGCGGGAATCCTTGATCGCCGCGCAACTGGACAAGCTCGAAGAACTGACCCTTCGTTTGAAAGAACAGACGGAGGCCTGGATCTCATTATCCCGGAGCGGAGCGGATCTGCGAAAACTCGAGGAGGCACTGCACCGGAACTTGACGGCGGTGGCCTCGGCCAAGCACTTTGAGCAGGCATTGGTAACCCTGGCCGCGGCCGCCAGCCTCTTGAGCGCGCATTTGCAGCGAGAATCCGCCGAAGAAGCCTTTCGATCGGATGTCATCCGTCCCACGAGCGAGGCCGCATGAGGCGACGCCCCTTCCTCCACTCGATGCACGGGCGGGAGGGCAATCCGGTATCGCTCTTCCCCTTCTTGGCCGTGCTCATCTGCACGATGGGCACGCTCATTCTGCTATTGGTGGTTTTGGTCCGCCAAGTAAGACTTCAGGTCGAGCATCGTCAAGTCGCGCAAGAGGCGACGGCCGAACTCCCTTCCCCTGCCCAATTGGCGCAACTCCGCGAGGATCTGATCTGGCAGCAGGAACAAATCCGAGCGGCACGGCAGGCCACCCAAGAGCAATTGAACGTCGCCCGCGCCTTGCTCGGACACAGCGAAGAATCGATTCGCCGATTGCGTGCGGAGCTGGCGGCGCTGCAGAACAAACTGCAATCTCTGGGACATTCCGACCCTGATGCGGACGCGGAATCGTTGCGGGAGCAAGTCCGCGAAACGGAGCGAGAGATCGCCGAGATGGAACGGCAACTTGCGGAGCGCGGCAAGCCGACGCCCCAAACGGTGTCTTATGCAGTCGTCCCCTATTTGGGAAAGCACGGCACCGCTCGCCGCCCGATTTATCTCGAGTGCCGCGGCGACGCTATCGTCTTGCAGCCGGAGGGGGTGGAGTTCGTGTTGTCCGATTTTCTCGGTCCGCTGGGGCCGGGGAATCCGCTCGACGCCGCACTCCGCGCGGCCCGGGAATTCCTCGTGCGATCGGGACAAGTCGATCCCACGCGGGACGGCGATACCTACCCGCTGCTGCTGGTCCGCCCGGACGGAATCGAAGCCTTCTACGCCGCCCGCGCGGCACTGACCTCATGGGGTACCGAGTTCGGCTACGAATTGATCGAAGCGGATTGGACGATCGCGTATCCTCCGCCCCAGCCGCAATTGGCCGCCGCGGTTCGTGAGGCCGTCGAGACCGCCCGAGAAAGGCAAGAGTTTCTGGTGCGGGCCGCTCCCGGCCGGTACGGAAAGGGCGCGCCGAAGTATCGCCTCTCCCCCTACATCGGCGGCGCGATGCGAGAGACCGACGGCGGTGATGATGCGACGGAAGACGGCCGCTCGAACGCCGGATCAGCCGGCTTCTCCGCAGCGGCGGACGCGCATGACGGCAGGTCCGCCGGCGCCGACCCTCTGCCGTCGGACACCGATTCCAGGCCGACCGGGCCGATCGCGGCAACGCCCCATCCGGCCGTCGGAAACGACTTCGGCGGCATCCCCGACGATACCACCGGACAATCCGCCCGTGGCGGCAGGGGGGCGGAGGACGCCGCCGGCGGCCAAGAGGTCGCCGCCGGGACTCCAGAGGGCCTCCATTCTCAGCGTGAAAAACCGGCCTTCGGCGCAAGCGGCGGAACTTACAACAGCAGCCTACAGCCCGGAACTTCCCAAACATCGGCCGAACGGCCGGCCGGCGGCTCCGGCGGTCTCGGCGGCGACCCCGACGTTAAACCCTTGGCGGGCAGTCGCGGTGCCGGTTGGGCCGTTCCCGACCACGAGCGCTGGGCGATCCCCGTCACCCGGCCCATCCGGGTCGAGTGCTACGCCGATCGCATCGTCTTAGTACCGGAAAAGGGGCTGGGTCACACCAGGGTCTTCACCTTCGAAGAGGGGCCGGCATCGGCCGTCGATCGTCTGGCTGAGAGCGTGAACGAGTACGTGAAATCTTGGGGAATCGCCGGAAACGGGATGTACTGGCGGCCCGTATTGACTGTTCGAACGGCCCCCGACGCCGCACCGGTCTTTCGCAGCTTGCGAATCCTCTTGCAAGACAGCGGCTTGGAGATCGAGCCGGCCGGGGATCGTTAGTATTCGACGTCGGGCAGCGCATACTGCCGCCCGCATGATGGCGACGCGCCAATCGCAACAGCCGAGGAAGGCACGGATGCAGGCTCCGGAACAAGAGCAGGAACTGACCGCCGGTTACGACTCCTTTTTGGACATCGTGACGAACATCGTCGGCATTCTGATCATCTTGGTGATGGTCGTGGGAGTTCGTGCCTCCAAGCTCCCTCCGGCCTCGCCTCCAACCGAAAACCTCCCGGAACGATACGCTCGCGACATCGAGGAGCTTCGTCGCCAAAAAGACGCCGTGGAATCGCTGCGAACGGACGTACTGCGGATCCATGAGGCGATCCGGCAGGTGGAACTCGACCGCGCGGCGCGGGAGTTCGAACGCCGCAATCTGGCCGGCTTGGTCGCTCAGCTCGGCAAGGCGATTCAGGAACGGGCGGCCCAAGCCTCCGAGCGGGAACGGGAATTGATGAACCTGCAAACCCAACTAGCCCGGTCGCGAAGCCGAGCCGACCAATTGCGCCGTGAACTGGAAGCAAGTGCGAGCATCAACACCGACAGCGTCGTGACGCTGGTCAATTACCCGACTCCACTCAGCGTCCCCGCCGATGGGGAGGAGCTGCACTTTCAAATCCGTAACGGCCGCGTGGCGCACATCCCTTTGGACCGCCTGCTCAAGGAACTCGTCGCCGACGCCAAACAAAAAATCTACCGCCTGCTGGAGGTCCCGGAGGTCTCCGGCACGGTCGGACCGCTGGGCGGTTACCGGCTGCAATACGTCCTGGCGCGGCGCAACGTCCGCATCGAGGACCCCGGAGGCGACGGCGTCCAAGGAGCCATGGTGCAACTGAGGCGCTGGGTCTTGCAGCCCGTCGCGGACGTCGGCGACCCGGCCGAAAAGGCACTCGACGATACTTCGGAGTTCCGCCGACGCCTCGCCGGCTATCAGCCCGAGAAGACGATCGTCACGATCTGGTGCTACCCGGACGGCTTCGCCGACTTTCGCAGGCTCCGAGATTACCTCCATCAGGAGGGCTTCAGCGTGGCCGGCCGCCCTCTCCCCGATGGTTATCCCATCACGGGTTCGCCCAACGGTTCCAAGTCGGCGGCGCAATGACGGCGTAACCGACGCGAAGGGATTTCTCGCGGCAAATCCGCTTTCTTGAAAAATCCGCGTGCGCCGTGGCCGCCGAAGGCATTCTTGTATACAGAAGCGGCTATCCGGAGCGGCGGCCCGCTGGACATGACGTCGCGCGGTCTTCCGCCGGGTATCTGCGATACTGCCACACCTGTGCGTGGAGGGTTGATCGTAGGAGCCTACGCCGCCACCCAGCCGGTCGGGGGGTTGCTGGGCTTCTCTCCGGATTTTGCTTCTGACTGGACTTTTGCAAATTGTGGTGACAAGTTCTCGTCCGCCTTGGAAGAGGGTTATGGTGAGGGCAATTAGCCGCGAAAACGGCTTGCCGTGATTGCCCAACTTCACCAAGCCCTCGCCCGCTGCCCCTCTCAGAGGGAGAGGGGAGCAGTTTGCAAAAGTCCAGTTCTGAGAAGCATTTTCAAATCCGCTAACCGCCAATGGGACTCCGGCGGTCGAGTTAACGGCGAGTCCCGATGAAGACCTTTTCGGGGAGGGTACGATGAGATTCCTAACTTGTTGCCTCGCGACGCTGACGCTGTTTTTGGCCCTGCCTTGCGCGGCTGCGGAGCAAGGTCGCCAAGGTCCGCCTCGTAACGTCATCCTGTTCGGATGGGACGGCGCACAGCGTGCCCACGTGCAGGAGTGCTTGCAGCGGGGCGAGTTGCCGACCCTGAAGCAGCTCAGCGAAGAGGGTGCGTTGGTAAACATCGATGTCATCACGGGGGCTACCGACACGAAAGCCGGCTGGACGCAGATTCTCACCGGCTATCACCCCCAGGTTACCGGCGTTTACAACAACGGCCAATTTCGCGACGTCCCTCAAGGACTGAGCGTCTTCGAACGGCTCAAAGCACAATTCGGTCCCGACTTCGTTTGCGCCGCCGTGATCGGCAAAAGGGAGCACTGCGGCGAAATCCGCGAGCCTTTTAAGCGCAAACTGACGGATGAGGAGGCCGCCCGGATTGAAGAGGAGATGCAACAGCAACAGGAGCGTCGGCGGCAGCAGCGCCGGACGGCGCAAAGCGGTCAAGCGAAACCGGCGGCCGCTCCGGCACCCGCTCAGCCGGGGACTCAACCTCGTGCCGGCGCCGGGCGCCGCGGCGCGGCGGGAAAACCCGCTCAGCCCGGCGCCGGTCGCCAGGTCATCGGCCGAATCGTCGAGGAAAACGGCGAGAAGTATTTGGTGTTCGAAGGCTCGCCGTACTACACCATGCACCAGGCCTGCGACGTTTGGGAGTACGGCTTGATGGAGGACGAGAAGGTCGGCACACGGGCCCTGGAACTGCTGGAGAAGTACAAGGATAAGCCTTTCTTCTTCTTCGTCCATTTCGCGTCGGTGGATCACGACGGCCACCGCTACGGCGAGAACTCGAAGGAATACAATGACGCCTTGATTTCCAACGATGAGTGGACGGGCAAAATCATCGCGAAGCTCAAGGAGTTGGGCCTGTACGACCAAACGCTGGTCTATGTGACGGCCGATCACGGCTTCGACGAAGGCAAGACCTCGCACGCCTACGCGCCCTATATCTTTTTGGGCACGAACGATCCCCTGGTCCGGCGCGACGGCATGCGGCAGGATATCGCCCCGACGATCCTGGCCCGCTTCGGCGTCGATCTCAGCGGACTACAGCCGCCGTTGGACGGCGAACCGTTGACGCAGCCGGCGACCAAGCCGGTGCAAAAGGCGCCCGAGACCAAGCCCGTCGCGAAGGGGCCGAAAACCCCGAAAAAGCCCGGCCCGGCCGCATCGGGCGGTAAAGCCGCCCAACCCAAACAGGGCGCCAAGAATCCACGCAAAGCAGGCGAAGCCGCCGCTCAGCCCGCCGTCAAGTGACGCTCCCATCGCTTCGCGGAGCTTGGGAATCGCAACCCTGACGGGGCGGCCGCCGCAGCCCGAATCGGGACGTGCGGCCGCCCTATCTTCCCGCGGATTACCGGGCAGGACTTGGCGAATTGCCCGGCAGGACCTGGGGAATTACCCGGCGGATTATCGGCCAGGACTTGGATCGGCCACGACGCAGTCGATCCAGGGAAGCCTGCGCCGAAGCCTTTCCAGCCCCTTCGCCAAGGACTGCGGCGCCGAAATGATGAGGCGTTTGGCCCCTATCCCGCCCGGCTTGGGCTGAAGACTGAAATACCAGTCGAGATAGCTGAGAGGACGGCGGTAACAGGCCTCCAGGAGCGATTCCACATCACGTTCGCGCGGTAGTTCCCCTCCCTCGCCGAGTTCGATCACGATCCACAAGGTACAGTGGGGATTGTGCTCTAGCACGAATTCGACCCAGCGACGCATGGCGGCGCCGTGCCGGGGGAAATCTCGCGACAGAAATCGCAGA
>JAAZNR010000364.1 GCA_012798155.1 Thermogutta sp.
GAATCACCGCCGCCGCGGCTTGAATCTCCTGAGCAATCTGACTCATTTCCGTTTCCCTTTCCATTCCTCCCCCTCCGGGATTTTCCTCTTCCCAACCGATCTCCCCAAACGGAGCGTCCGCTCGGCCGAACCGCGATTTCATAGCCGCGAATCGGCGTTCGTCAAACCATCCGCGAGGAATCGCTGCGCCGATCGCCGACGTTCAGAAATCGTCGTCGAAGTCCTCCTCATCGGCGTCACCGCCCTCGATCTCCGCGTCATCGTCGGGCAGCTCGGGTTCATCCTCGGGCAGCGGCAAGGGCATCTCTGTCGGCTCTTCTTCGTTCGGCGCATCGCCGTCGCCGAATTCCCGCTCGATCTCCTGCTCGTACTCCGGCTCGAATTCGAAATCGTCATCGAAGTCGTCGTCGAAATCGTCGTCATCGAATTCGTCGAATCCCTCGCCCTCCTCGCTCTCGGGCGGCGTGGGAAAAGCCGTCGGCAGTTCGAACGGAAACTCATCGTCACCATCTTCCTCGGGCGGATCGCTCTCCGGCGGCCCGTCGATCGGGACGTTCCAACGGCTCGGCTTTTCCTCGAAGGACATGACCGACCCTCTTTCGTGATGTCGACTTTGGAAAAGGGACCAGGAAACCGGCTCACGACTCCCCCGGAAGCTCTTTCGCTCAAACTGCCGAATGTACCGCATTCGGCGACCAATTGGTAGTCCCAACGTGCGAGGGGGGAGCCGGTTGCGTTGTTCCAGATCGCGGAAGTGCCGGCACTTGCGGACGCGACGGAGCGCGTCCCTCCATGGGTAGGGCATGGAACTGGCCGGCGCGGTGGAACGTGGTTAGCGCGAGGGAACGTGTGCGGCGTAATGGAAGGTGCCCGGCATAATGGAGGGCCGTGCTCCGTCGTGGCCGCCGGCAACGCAAACGGATCCGCACCCGAGCCGCCGCTGCAAGCCGGCGGGTGGATGTGCCGCGAAACCCGAGCCACCAGCGTAAGCTGGTGGTGGGTGCAACGGGGACACGGCTGTCTCGGGGCTTCGCTATGCTTCGACCCCAGCCACCCGGCAGTACGTACGGTTCGCTCTACGGCGGTTCAACCGGACGCGGCGAACGCTAAAACTCCCCGAGCAGGCTCCCAAAAGCAAGCCGGCGGAAGAAACCGTCAGGCACTGCCTGGTTCATGCGGCGCAGGTTGCCCCCGCGGCTCAAGCTCTCATTTCAGTCGGCAAGGCTTCCGTCGGCAAGGCCGTCCGGTCGCCGTGGCGACCTCAGGTCCTACTCCGCCGGCTCGACGGCGACGGCTGCTTGCTGCTTCCCGTTCCGGAAGAAGATTCTGTAGATCAAGACGAAAAACAGGGGCGAGAAGAGCGTCACCAGGAACGTGGCAGTCACGACGCCGCCCAGCACGCCGACGCCGATGGCATTTTGCGCTCCGGCACCCGCCCCACTGGCGATCGCCAGCGGCAGCACGCCGAACCCGAAGGCCAGCGAGGTCATTACGATCGGGCGAAATCTCAGTTTCGTCCCTTCCAGCGTGGCCGAGATGAGGTCCATGCCCTCTTCCACCCGGTTCTTGGCGAATTGCACGATCAGGATCGCGTTCTTCGTGGTCAAACCCAATACGGTGAGCATCCCGATTTGGAAGTACACGTCGTTGGGCAATCCCACCATGCTGGAGGCGATCACGCCGCCGATGGCCCCCAAGGGCAGCGTCAGCAAGATCGAGATCGGCACCGGCCAGCTTTCATACAGCGCCGCCAGGCAGAGGAAGATGACCAGGATCGAGAACGTGTAGAGGATACCGGTCTGGGTACCGGCCAAGCGTTCCTGGTAAGAAAGGCCGGTCCAGTCGTA
>JAAZNR010000365.1 GCA_012798155.1 Thermogutta sp.
CCGCGGGCCGTCTTGCCGAGGAACAACCAGGGGACGGCCCAGGCCCCCGCCGAGCCTAGCCCGCTACGAACGAGCCAATCGCGGCGGGACAACCCGCGGGGCGCGGACCGGGACGAGGCACTTCGCTGAA
Organism: Thermogutta sp.; assembly: GCA_012798155.1. GTDB lineage: Bacteria > Planctomycetota > Planctomycetia > Pirellulales > Thermoguttaceae > Thermogutta. Next base: position 131 of record JAAZNR010000365.1, read on the forward strand.
GGGGACCGGCAGTCATGGCAACCCTCCCTTTGCGCTGAGTTCGGAAACGGCCCTTGCCGACGACAGGACGAATGCTTGCCGGCGACAGGCCGAACGTATCACATCTCGGCCGGGGTTGCAAGCCGGCGCGCCGGCGGGCCGCGCTCCCTCGTGGCCGCGTGATGGGCGTCTGGGGGCTGCGCTACGCTACGACCCCAGCCACCCACGGTCTCAGGCAGCCGGCGGTGGAATCGCTGCAATGTCATCACGAGCCGCCGGCGTGACCCGGCGGTGAAACCCTGGAGCCACCAGCGTAAGCTGGTGGTGGACGCGCTGCGGGAACGTCTCGATCGTGGGCAGCGATCCACCTCGGGCTTACGCCCGAGGCTCCCACGCAAGAAATTGTAGCCGCCGGCGTGAGCCAGCGGTGGAATCGCTGCAATGTCATCCCGAGCCGCCGGCGTGAGCCGGCGGCATCCTCACGCTGCGAGGCACGCTCACGTCGCGGCGACGGTCTGGCGGACCTTGAACCGTGCGACGAGGTCGCGGAGGGCGGTCGATTGGGCGCCCAACTCCTCGCTGCTGGAGGCCAGCTCCTCGCTGCCCGCCGCCGCCTGCTCCACCACCTGGCTGATGTTCTGGACGGCCTTGGAGACCTCTTCCGCAGTGCTCGCCTGCTGCACGGTGGCCGAGGCGATCTCGGAAATCTTGCCGGCGGTGGTCTGGATGCCCTCCACGATCTTTTGGAAGGCCTGGCCCGTCTGCTCGCTCAGCTCCGCCCCCTCTTCCACGCGGAGGGTGGATTCGCGGATCAGCTTGGCGGTCTGGCCCGCCGCCTGGTTGGACCGCTCGGCCAGCTTGCGGACCTCGTCGGCGACGACGGCGAAGCCCATCCCGTGCTCGCCCGCCCGGGCCGCCTCGATCGCCGCGTTGAGCGCCAGCAGATTGGTCTGGCCGGCGATCTCGGAAATCACCTGGATGATCTCCGCGATCTGCTGCGAGCTGCCGCGGATAAGCTGCATGGCCTCGATCGACTTGTTGACGGCCTGCCCGCCCTCGCCCGCCACGTGGGCGGCCTCGCGGGCCAGACGGTCGGCCTCCTCGGCCGCCGCCTTGACTTGCTCCACCACGCGGGCCAGCTCCTGCATCGAGGCCGAGACCTGCTCCACGCTGGCGCTCTGTTCCTGGGCCCCCGAGGCCAGGCTCTGCGAGGCCTCCGAGACCACCCGCGAACCTTCCGTGAACTGCTCCGCGCCGGCGCGGACCTCGGCGATGATGGCCTCCAGTTTATCGCAGAAGATATTGAAGTAGCGGGCCAACTCGCCGATCTCGTCCTGCGAGAGGACCTCCAACCGCTTGGTCAAATCGCCCTCGCCCTCCGCGACGTCCTTCAGCAGGGCCACGGTCTTCTGCACGGGCCGGATGATGCCCTGGGCCAGGAACAAGCCCAGGATCACGGACAACACCACGCCCGCCACGCAGGCGCCGATGCCGACGTTTTTGGCGGCGGCGGCCAGGGCCGTGGCTTCCTGACCCAGCCGGCGGGATTCGGCGTCCCACAGGCCGGCGATCTTGGCCAGCCGTTCCTGCTCGGCATCCATCTTCAGGCGGCAGACCTCCATGGCCTGGCGCTGCATCTCCGTCTGGAGCGTTTGGATGCGGTCGATGTGAGAATGGATCACCTCCTCCAATTTGCGGTATTGCGCGACGCAGGCCTGGCCCATGCCCACCGTGCGTGCATCGACCTTTTGGGCGAATGCAGGGTCGGAGCGGTCCTCTTCGTTCAAGGCCTTGTCGTAGGCATCGGCCATGGAATCGACTTGCTTCACCAACTCATCCAGGGCCTCGGTGGTCAGACCCACGCGGGGCAGCAGTTCCCGGAGCTTGGCGGCATCCGCCTGAAACGCCTGGCGGGCCGCGGTCAACTGCTGCCGGGCGGCCTGGAAGCCCTCCGCGTCCCCGCCGCGGAGCACCGCATTCTTGGCGGCTACCCAAAAATCGCGGAACTCGACGCCCAATTGCGTCTTGAGATAGCGGCAGACGTACAGATTGCGGGCGAAACTCTCCCGTTTGCCCGAGGCGTCCGGGGCGGTCTTCGCCAGCATCTCGTCAAACTGCCTGGAGAGATCGAAAAAGGCGTTATTGGCCTGGACCGTGGCGTCGTATTCGGCGACGAACTCTTGCCAGATCTTGGCCTCTTCTTCCAGGTGCTCGAGCGGTTCGTATTCCTTGCGGGCGGCGGCGAAGGCCTCGCGCGCCGCGGCCAACTGGGTGTACTGCCGCTGACGGCTTTCCAAGTCCAGATCGAAGTTGAGCAGCGTCCGCTGCATCCGCATGATTTGCTCGAAGGCCAGGCCCATGGCCTGCGTCGTCTTCACGCTGGGGATGGCGAGGTCCGCCAATTTTTGGATGCCGGCGGCCGTGCTCGTCAGTCCCCAGTAGGCGATTCCGCCCACCACGGCGGTGATTGCCGCCACCAGCCCGAACCCGCCCAACAACTTCGCCTTGATGCTCAGATGCGACAACCGTCTCATTCCGCGATCTCCACGATTCTTGATGTGTGCCGAGGCCCGCCGGGCCCGTCTTGGGCGCGGGTCTCCGAAACCGCCGGACGCATCCTCTGTCCCTGACTGAGCAAACATAGGTTGCGAACCGGGTGTGCGGCGCGGCGAAGAAAAAAATCGCAAGAAACTGGAGCCGCCGGCGTCAGCCGGCGGTGGAAGCGCCGGGAACGCGGGGCGTCTGGGGGCTTCGCTACGCTCCGACCCCAGCCACCCGGCCGGCGGGTGAAAACGCCGCAGGGCCGTGCTATATTGGCCGGAGGGCCGTGCTATATTGACGGCTGGAGGTTTCCGCCGCGGGGCAGCCTTTTTTGGGAAAGGGACCGGGACATGAGCGAATCATCTTCATCCAAGAAAACCGGCAAGCAAACCGATTCCGGCGAACGGCTGTTCGCCGCGGAGTCGCCGGTGTGGGATCGCGTGGATCGCCGCCGCTTCTTGGGCGGGGCCGCGCTCCTGACGGGCGCGGCGGGGGGGACGCTGTTGCGGGCGGAGTCCGCCGCGGACCGACCGGAACCCTTGCGGCCGATCGGCAAGGCCCAGGGCATCCATCCCGGCCGCGTGGTCTGGGTCCACGATCCGGGGGCGGTCCGCTGGAACGGCCCCCAGGACGGCCCGTGGTGGTCCGGCGACCACGTCTCGCAGAAACGGGTGGACGCCATGTTGAAGGAGGCGATCTGCCACATCGCGGGCGAGGGCGACCCGGCGGCGGCTTGGCAACGCATCTTCGCCCACCTCAACCGCAAACGCGGCAAGGGCGATCAGGGATATCGGCCCGGCGAGAAGATCCTCATCAAGCCCAACTGGGTCGGCCTGATCTACCGCGAGAACATCGTCGATCCCGAGACCTACCGCTTCAAGCGGCGGGAAAACTACATGAACACCTCGCCCCACATGCTGCTGGCGCTGCTGGGGCAGTTGATCGAGAGGGTGGGCGTGCGGCCGGCCGACATCACCATCTGCGATACGCTGGCCTATTTGGTCCACGAATACTACGACATCCTGCACGGGGCCTATCCCGACGTCCGCTACGAGGACTACGCCGGGAAATTCGGCCGCCTCCGGGTCCGCGCGTCGGAGGTGCCGCTCTATTGGAGCAACCGCCCGGCGGGCGTTGCGCAGGACCATCTGCCGGCCTCTTTCGCCGAGGCCGACTATCTGATCAACGTCGCCAATTTCAAGTCGCATAACGGCGCGGGGGTGACCTTGTGCGCCAAGAATCACTACGGCTCCCTGATCCGCTGGCCGGCCCAAGGGGGCTACTACGACGTTCACCCGAACTGCTTTTCCGGCGCCACGGCGATCTATCGCCCGCTGGTGGATTTGATCGGGCACGCCCACCTGGGCGGCAAGACGGCGTTGTACCTGATCGACGGCCTGTTCAGCGGCGTCCATCCCATTGATCCGGAGCCGCAGCGGATGCACATCCCGCCCATGGAGGACCAGTGGTCGTGCAGCCTCTTCGCCTCGCAGGACCCCGTGGCGATCGACTCCGCGGCCTTCGACTTCCTCTGGGCCGAGGGGACGCCCTTCCCGCGAAAAGGCGGGGTGGACGACTATCTGCACGAGGCGGCCCTGGCGGACGACCCGCCCTCGGGGACGTTCTACGACCCCAATCACGCCGAACCGGCGGAGCGCTTGGCGAGCCTGGGCGTCCACGAGCACTGGAACAACGTCCGCGAGAAGAAGTACTCGCGCAACCTGGGGACCGGCGAGGGCATCGAGCTGTTTCCCGTGACGATGTAAATTGCCGCGGCGGCAGGAGCCTCGGGCGTCAGCGGGAGCCTCGGGCGTCAGCCCGAGGTGGAAGGGCATCCCGGAGTCGCCGTCGCCGCCTGTGGCTCGCGGCATGGGGGTTCCATGACCGGGCAGGCAGGGATGAACGCTGAGGCTCAGTTCGGCGCCGGCTCGTCCGCGGGGAGCGGGCCGGAGGACATCTCCCGCATGTTCGCCCGGCGGGGCGA
>JAAZNR010000366.1 GCA_012798155.1 Thermogutta sp.
ATCGACCGTTGATATAGATGTCCACCGGATCGCCGGCCAACTTATTCGCGGAGCAGGGCAAGGAGGCACGGCCGCAACCTTGCACCGCCTGCCGGAATCAAGAACCGTGAGGCCGGTTCCTACGAGATGGATCGCATCATGGCAAGGATGCCGAACTCCGACATCAACGGGCCGCGGCATGAACCGCGCGGCAACCGGTCGGGCAGGGTTCGCTCCTTCCTGCGGCATCGCTTCCCGATTTGGGGTTGCCTGTTGGCGCTGTTGATGCCGAGCCTGCCCGCCACGGCTCAATCCAGTAGCGGATCCAATCGGCCGCTCCTGCTTTCCGTGCCGGAGGCCGTGACGGCGGGACCGGAACGCTGGACCAGTCCCGAGGGGCTTTCCTCCACCCTCCAAGTGATGCTCTTGTTGACGGTCCTGAGCCTGGCTCCGGCCGTCATCTTGATGACTACCTCCTTCATTCGGGTCGTGGTGGTCTTGGGCCTCTTGCGTCAGGCTCTGGGCACCCAAAGCCTGCCGCCCAGCCAAGTGATCACCGGTTTGGCCCTATTCATCACCTTGTTTGTAATGACCCCGGTCTGGAAACAAGTTTACGACGACGCGATCGTGCCCTATCAGAGTCGGCAGATTCCGTTGGAGGAGGCGTGGGAAAACGGCAAGCGGCCGATCCGGCAATTCATGGGGCTGCAAATCGAGCGCTGCGGCAATAGCGAGGATGTGTGGCTCTTTCTGCGGCACATGCAACTGGAACAAGAACCGCAGACCTATGCGGACGTGCCCATCCAAGCCTTGATTCCCGCCTTCATGCTGAGCGAGCTGAAGACGGCCTTCTTGATCGGTTTTCAGATTTACCTCCCCTTCTTGATCATCGACATGGTGGTTTCCTCCGTCATGGTTTCGATGGGCATGTTGATGATGCCGCCGGTCCTGGTGTCGCTGCCATTCAAGCTCCTCCTTTTCGTGCTTCTGGACGGCTGGCACTTGGTCGTCGGCATGTTGATGGAGAGCTTCGCTCCCTTTGCCTGAGCCGGTTCGGCATACCCTGGAAAGACCGGTAACCTAGAAGGCGCGGTGTGGGCCGCGGACAATACCGAGGATGTTTCGATGGACGTGCAGGGCGCCGTGGAGTTGACCCGCGAGGCATTGTGGATCGGCATTCTGATTGGCACGCCCGTCCTGGTGACCGGGATGTTGGTGGGCCTGCTGATCGGACTCCTCCAGGCCGTGACCCAGATTCAAGAGCAGAGCTTGGCGTTCATACCTAAACTTGCGGTCATGATGTTGATCTTCCTGCTGACCTTGCCCTGGACCCTGACGCACATGATCGAGTACTCGCAGGAGTTGATCCGGCAGATACCGGCCAATCTGTGAACCGCGGGGAGATCGGAGCGGAACGGGACGGAGGGCGCGGGCCGCCGTGGGAAAAGGGCGAGCATGGGTTGGCTTGTGGATTGGGCTTTGCAGCAATTCTTCCTGTTCACGCTGGTCTTCTTTCGGACCGGCGGACTGGTGATTGCCGCGCCCGGCTACGGTTCGTCGGAAATCCCCTTGCAGATCCGGGCACTGTTCGCCTTCTCCTTGGCGCTGGTCCTCACGCCGTTGCAAGACCTCGGGAGCGTGCCGCAAACGCAAGGGCTGTTGGGCTATGGACTGCTTACCGCGGGAGAGCTGGCCCTGGGATTCATGCTGGGTTTCGGCGTCGCCGTGATCCTGCTCGGGATCGAGTTGGGCGGAGAGCTGATCGCCCGCATGGGCGGCGTCATGATGTCCGACGTGTATGATCCTTCGGCCGAATCCGAGGTGCCCGTCTTTTCCCGGCTCCTCTTCCTCTTGGCCCTGACGGTGTACCTCGCCGTGGGCGGGCATCGGCTTTTGCTGGAGGGATTGATCGAAAGTTTTCGCGTCTTGCCGCCGGGACGAGTCTTGAGCGCGGAGCAATATCCCGCCCTGCTGGTCGATCTTGTGTCGCAGAGCTTCGTGTTGGGAATCCGGGTGGGGGCCCCGGCCGCGACCGCGCTCTTGACGGCCACGCTAGTTCTGGGGCTTGTCAGCCGAACCTTGCCGCAGTTGAACCTCTTGATGCTGGGATTCGGCATCAACGCAGTGGTGGCTATGGGGGCCTTGCTTTTGACGGTGGGCCTCATCGCCCAAGTCTTCGAACAACATCTGGATTCGGCCCTGGGCGATATGTTCGGCGTGCTCCTATCGGCAGATACCGCCGGCGGATGAACGCGGCGGAATCCCCCGGATCGGATTACGGTTATCGTTCTCGGCTGAAACCAGGCGAGCGAATCGCGGCCCATGCCCGAGCAAAACGGCGAAAGATCCCAGGACCCTACCCCTCATCGCCGCCAAAAGGCCCGCGAGGAAGGCCAGGTCGCGCGGAGTCACGACTTGGTGTCCGCCCTGGTCCTGCTGGGGGGAACGCTGGCGCTGATGATGACCGGTCGGGCCGCGTTGGATGCTTTGATGCGGCTGTCGCGCTATCACTTGGGGGCGGAGGCCTGGTTGCGGATGGACGTCTCCGACGCGGCCGCCCTCTTTCGCCAAATCCTTTGGGAACTGGCGCAGGTTCTAGGGCCTACGCTGGCCGCGATCATGGTCGTTGCCGCGGCGGGCAATTTCCTCCAGACCGGCTTCCTCTTCCTGCCGCAAAAGCTGGTGCCGGACCTTTCCCGGCTCGATCCCCTCAAGGGGTTCGGCAGGATCTTCTCTTTGAGTAATGCCTTTCGACTGGGCCTGGGCCTGGTGAAGCTTGCGGCGGTCGCCGCAGTGGCCTTCCTGTACCTCAACTCTCGGCGCGACGAGATCTTGGGCCTGGCCGACCTCGAGATGCTGCCTTTGGCCTGGTATTTGGGCGACCTCCTCATGGGCGTCACCCTACGTTTGGGCTTGGCCTTGTTGGTGTTGGCCGTTTTGGACTTCGGCTTCCAGTTTTGGAAGCACGAACAAGACCTCAAGATGACGCCGCAAGAGGTACGCGAAGAATTGCGGAATCTGGAGGGCGATCCGCAAATCGCCGCTCGCCGCCGCATGGTGCAAAGGCAGTTGGTCTTGAACCGCGTGAATCAAGCGGTCCCCAAGGCCGATGTCGTGGTGACCAACCCGACGGAATTGGCCGTCGCCCTTCAGTACGACCCGGAGAAAATGGCCGCGCCCATCCTGGTGGCGAAAGGGGCCGGCTTGGTGGCGGCGAATATCCGCCGCTTGGCCCTCCAACACGGCATCCCGATCATCGAGAAAAAGCCCTTGGCTCAGGCCCTCTTCCGTGACGTGGAAGTCAATCAGCCGATTCCGCAAGAGCTATACGCGGCCGTGGCCGAGGTGCTGGCATACGTGTACCAGCTCAAGGGAAAGAAACCGCCCAACCCGCAACAACGTGCCGCTTGACAAAGAAGCCGCCCAACCCGCAACAATATGCCGCTTGACGTCGCCGCCGTACGGCGAATGCCTTCATCGAGATAGCGGCGGCGATTGCGAAGCCGTCTCCCAGGGACGCTGCAAAGGACGGCGCCGCGGGGAAATCTCGCCGGGGACCGTGGTGAAGGCCTGGATTTGACAGTCCTCGTCGCCGGAAGGAGACGGGTTTTCGGCGGTAGCGTCGGCCTTGTCCGGCTCCGCTTCGTGCGCCGCGGAATCATCCTCGATCGGATAGCCGTAGCG
>JAAZNR010000367.1 GCA_012798155.1 Thermogutta sp.
CCTGAAACGTGCCGGTGAATTGGCCGTGGTCTCGATTTCGCTAAAGGACCTGCTCCGTCGCATCGGTTATAAACGGGAATCGCAGGTGGTGCGATACGGGTCCGCCGCCAACCCCGACGATTTTCGCGCCAAGCCCGACGACGACAGGGTTCGCGAATCGCCGGGCAGCGTCAGCGAAATCTTCGAAAAGCGCCAGCCGCCGCGCGGGGGCAACCGCTAGAACGCAGCCGAACCAGGGACGGGCTTAGGGGACCCAGAGTACCCTCAAGGGTATCACGGGCCGGACCGCCGGGATATTCGGTAGCCGCGTCGTTGGCCAGGCGAGCCGTGTCCGGGGGAGCGGCTCAGCCTTCCCCCGATCTCCCGATGCCCTTCTCGCGCCTTCCGGCGGTCGCCCGGTGGGGGCGGTAGCCGGGGCGCGACGGCCTCGCCCGTTTGGCGCTCGCATTCCGACCGGTTCGTGATTTGCCGGGAAGGGTTTTCTCGCGGGAAGCCAACGCTTCCTTCGGGGGCTTGGCGGGGATCAGGCAGTCGGGGCCGTCGCCGATCAGGTCCTCTCGTCTTTCGCTGAGCAACGCCTCGCGCACGGAGAAATAGTTTTCCGGTTTCCAGTATTGCAGCAGCGCACGTTGCAGCCGCCGTTGTTTCTCGCCTTTGGCCGCGTATACCGTTTGACCCCTAATGGGATCGATCCCCGTGTAATACATGCAGGTGGCGATGTCGAAGGGCGTCGGCATGAAGTCTTGGACTTGCCGCGGGCGATAGCCGGTGCGTTTGAGGAACTGGGCCAGCCGAATCATGGCCGCCACGTCGCAACCGGGATGGCCCGCGATGAAATACGGCACCAAGTATTGCTCTTTGCCGGCCGCGCGGGAGCTTTCGTGAAACTTGGCCGCGAAGCGCTCGAAATCCTCCACGGAGGGCTTTTTCATCAGCCGAAGGACCTCGGCGTCGCAATGCTCGGGCGCGACCTTGAGGTGCCCTCCGACGTGATGGCGGACCAGCTCGTCGATGTACTCGGGGCTTCGTTGCGCCAAATCCATGCGGATGCCGGAGGCCACGAAGGCCTTCTTCACTCCGCTCTCCTGCCGCACGGCGCGATAGAGTTGGATCAGCGGCCCGTGATCGACGTTCAGCAATTTGCAAATCGTGGGGTGAATGCAACTCAGGCGGCGGCATTTCTCCCGCACCTCGGGGCGGCTGCAATTCATGCGGTACATGTTCGCGGTGGGACCGCCGATATCGCTGATGACGCCTTTGAAATCGGGAGACGCCGCGATGCTTCGCACCTCGTCCAGTACCGAGGCGATGCTCCTGCTCTGGATGATCCTTCCCTCGTGGGCCGTAATGGAGCAAAACGTGCAACCGCCGAAGCAACCGCGCATGATCTGCACGGAGTGCTTCACTACCTCGAACGCCGGAATCGGCTCGTCCCCGTAGCACGGATGGGGCCGGCGTTGGTAGGGCAGGCCGTAAACGCGATCCATCTCGGCCTCCGAGAGGGGGTAGGCGGGGGGATTTACCACGACCGCCTCTCGTCCGTGAAACTGCACGAGCCGCCGCGCGTTGTGGGGATTGGTTTCCAGATGGGCGATCCGCGTCATGCGGGCGAATGCCCGTTTGTCGGCGGCTGCCTCTTCGTAGCTCGGCAAGCGAACGCCGTCTTGCGGAGGCGACTCCGCGGCCCCCAGCCGATAAGCCGTGCCCCGCACATCGCGCACGGCACGGATGTCCTCTCCCGCGGCCAAACGGCGCAAGACCTCGACCAACGGCCGCTCTCCCATTCCATAGACCAGCAGATCGGCCTTGGAATCGAGCAGGATCGAGCGGCGGACCTTGTCGCTCCAGTAGTCATAGTGGGCGATGCGTCGGAGTCCGGCTTCCACGCCCCCCGCAATGATCGGAACGCCGCGAAACGCCTCCCTGGCCCGTTGGCAATAGACGGCCGTCGCGCGGTCCGGACGCAGTCCAATGCGGCCGCCCGGGCTATAGGCGTCGTCATTGCGAACCTTGCGGTTGGCGGTGTAGCGGTTGACCATAGAATCCATGTTGCCCGCGCTGACCGCAAAGCACAGCCGGGGGCGGCCGAACCGGCGCCACGGCTCGCACGAACGCCAGTCCGGCTGGCTCAGGACGGCGACCCGATACCCCTCCGCCTCCAACAGGCGACTGAGCAGGCCGACCGCAAAACTGGGATGATCCACGTAAGCGTCCCCGCTGACGAACACCACATCGACGTAGTCCCAGCCGCGAGCGATCATTTCGTCCCGCGTGGTCGGCAAGAACAAGGGAGGAAGATCCGGTTTCAAGGGAATATCCGGTTTCATGCGGGCACTCTGCGTCTTCGGGCATTCGACCGGCGGCGGAGTCGGCGATCCGGTGCAACGACCGCTCGCCGGTACCCAGCGCGGCGATCGGGGCCTCTGTCATTCTACAGAAGACGGTTCGCCGGACGACCGCGAATTGCTCCGCTTCGCCATGCCGAAACTGGACTTTTACAAACTGCTCCCCTCTCCCTCTGGGAGAGGGGCAGCGGGTGATGGCTTGGTGAAGTTGGGCAATCACGGTAAGCCGCTTTCGCGGCTAATTGCCCTCACCATAACCCTCTTCCAAGGCGGACGAGAACTTGTCACCACAATTTGCAAAAGTCCAGCCGAAAGATAGACCGGCGTCGGCCGGCTTCGGACAACAACCACGGCAGCAAATGTCGGCCCTATGAACCGCACTTGGCTCCCGAGGCCGCCGCTTCCTGGGTGCCGACTTCGAAGGCTCGCCCGGAAATGCCGCGGCGCGAACGCTCCAGCGATTCGGCCGCCAGGATTTGACCCCAGGGCGTGGGATACCGGCCCGTAATGCAGGCTTGGCACAGGCTTTCGGCGGGCAAGCCGATTGCCCGGGCAACGGCGTCCACCGGCAGATAGCGCAAGGAATCGGCCCCCAACTGCCGGGCCATGTCGGCCTGGGCCGCTTCCGTCAATTCGCCGTCGGCCAAAAAGGGCGGAGCGAACAATTCCTTCACGGACGACATGTCGATGCCGTAAAAGCACGGAGAAATGATGGGCGGGCAGGCCACGCGGACGTGGATCTCGGCGGGCCGACCCAACTGACGCATCCGCTGCAGCAAGACGCGCATGGTCGTGGATCGCACGATGGAGTCCTCGACCAGCAGTACGCGCTTGCCCTCCAGCACCTCGCGGAGCGGCGTATACTTGGCCCTGGCTTTCCGTTCGCGACTCTCCACCCCCTCGATGAACGTGCGCCCGGCGTAGCGGTTGCGGATCAGGCCCTCCA
>JAAZNR010000368.1 GCA_012798155.1 Thermogutta sp.
AATCAAGTTCCACCTGCGCAACAACATCGTGCGGCCGGAATCGACGATCCTTTTCGTCGGTTACCAGGCCCGGGGTACATTGGGACGCCAGATACTGGACAAGAACCCCTACGTCCGCATCCACGGCAAGGAGTGGCCCAGCCGCGCCAAGATCGAGCAGTTGCACGGGCTGTCGGGGCACGCCGATCGCGGCGGACTGCTGGGATGGCTTGGCACGGCCTCCTCGCCCCCGCGTTCAGCGTTCGTCACGCACGGCGAAGAAAGCTCTTCGCTCGCTTTCGCGGAATTACTGCGGTCCCGACTAGGTTGGCGTGCCGCCGTGCCGAACTACGCGGACACGGTGGAGCTGGAGTGAGAGGCGAGCATCGTCCCCGCAGGTATTACGGCTTCAGGGCTTCGTGGATCAAAGCCGCGCCGCTTGCAATCTTACGCAACCGGCGGTAGTCGAGGGGTTGCACGGTACGACAGCGGCAAGTTGCCTACTTCCTGCGACCAGTTGGGCCGCTAACGGTGCTGCCGCTCCAACGGATCGTGGTTTTCTCCCGACTGGGCGCTGCCGTAATGGCAACCGGCTTCGCGTTCACCCGCGGCCTACGGCGGAGGCTCGGCTCGCGCGGGACGCGCAGCGCGGATAGGTCGGGGGGACGATCGGTTTTACCGCGCGATCAGTCGATGTTTTGGCGGAGGCGATGCACCAGGTTGCCCTGGGGGTCACGGATGCGGACCTCCATCGGCATTTGGCCGGGCAGGCTGTGGGTAGCGCATCCGAAGCACGGGTCGTACGCGCGGAAGGCCATCTCCACCTTATTCAGCAGTCCTTCCCGCAGCTCGCCGTTGCGGATCAGCTTCTGCGCCGCCCGTCGCACGGACATGCAAATGGGGGCGTTGTTGTTCGTGGTGCCCACGATCAGGTTGGCTTTCACCACCAAGCCCCGCTCGTCCGTCACGTAATGGTGCGTAAGGGTGCCGCGCGGGGCCTCCACGCAGCCCACGCCCTCCGTCGGCTTTTCCTTGGGCAAGACGCGGAAGTCGCGGCCGGTGATCTTGGGGTCGGCGGCCAGTTCGACCCAGCGTTCGGCGGCGTAGAGCAGCTCGATCAACCGTGCCCAGTGGGTGGCCAAGGTGTGGTGGACCGGTTTGCCGCCCAATACTTCGTAGAACCGCTGATACTCTTTTTGGGCCAGCGGCGTCGCCATGCCGTCCGCGGCGTTGAGCCGGGAGAGCGGCGTCGCGCAGTAGACGCCGGAATCAGGACCGTCCACGAAGCCCTTCCAGCCGACCTTTTTCAGATAAGGGAACTTCAGGTAGGACCACGGCTCGACGCGCTCGGCGACATACTCCCGGTAGTCCGCCGGTGCATACTTGGCGTGCTGGGTGCCGTCCGGACCGACCACGCGGATCAGGCCGTCGTAGAAGTTGACGTGATTGTTCGCGTCCACCATCCCCATGTAATAGAACTTGTGGGTGTAAATATCGCCCGTGACGAGGGCCGCGTACTCGCTGTTTTGCAGCACCAGCTTATCGAAGAGTTGCAGGCTGAACTTGGCGAATTCGACGGTCTCGCGTCCGGCGGCCTCGATCTCCTTGCGTTGTTCCTCGGTGATGCCGCGGCTGACGCCGCCGGGCAAGCCCCAGTTGGGATGGACTCGCCGCCCGCCCATCATCTGAATCAGATCATGGCCGACCTGCCGCATCTTGATCACCTTGCCCCCGATCTCCAAACCGACCTTTTGCACGACGCCCAGGATGTTGCGTTCGGCCTTGGGCGCCTCCGGGCCGACCACGAAGTCCGGCCCTCCCAGGGCGTAAAAGTGCGTCGTATGATCGGTGACGAAGAAGATCGAGTAGAACAGCTCGCGGAGCTTCTTGGCGGTATCCGGCGGATCGACGTGGAATAAGGCGTCCAGGGCCTTACTGGCGGCCATGTGATGGGCCTCCGGGCAGACGCCGCAGATGCGGGCGGTGAGGTTCGGCATTTCCTCCACCGGCCGCCCCACGCAGAACTGCTCGAATCCCCGCAGTTCCGGGATTTGCAGATAGGCGTTGGCGACGTTCCCCTGGTCGTCCAGGAAGATGTCGATCTTGCCGTGGCCTTCCAATCGCGTGATGGGATCGATGGATACGCGTTTCATGATCGTGCCTTCAATCGTCGTTGGATTTCGGTGATAGGGCTGTCGTGACTCGTCGGCGACCGGCCGGGCGGCGATGCTTACGATGCGTGCGGAGGTTAGCCCTACGGCTCATGCCCCGGCCGGCGCCTTCTTCTTTCGCCGCAATAGGCTGTGTGCCAAGCTGAAGCGATAAAACGTGCCCACGGGGTCGGGAATGCCCTCCCGAATGATTTGCTCGATCTCCTCGGGGTCGTCGGAATCGATGACCGAGGCCAGAGCGGACATCAAGCGGGCGCCGAAATCCACTCCGTCGTTGACGCCGTAGCAGCCGATGCAAGGGGAGTTGACCCGCGGGCATTTCGCCCCGCACCCCGCCCGGGTAGCCACGCCGGCGCAAATGATCCCTTGTTCCAGCAGGCACGTCTCTTCGTCGGGGATGATCTCCCAGGTGCGATAGAACTTCCGAATCTTCTTCTCGGTCCTTTTCCGGGGGCACTCGTCGCAAACCGTGGTATTGGCGCCGATGACCGATCCCTTGGGCGGGAGCTTGTTCTCCAGGATCGCGGTAATGGCTTCCCAAATACGTTCCGCCTCGGGCGGGCACCCCGGCAGGTAGTAGTCCACATGGACGATCTGATCCAGCGTGAACAGCGTGTCGTAGAAGATCGGCAGGTGAAGCTTGCCCTCCGGCATCTCGACGGCGTGCCGCGGCTCGATCCCCTGGGGATTCTCCGTGGACGGGGTTTCGTGATAGACCGTGCGGAAAATCTCCTTGCGATCGGACGTGTTGGCCAAGCCGGGGATGCAGCCTTCCGATGCGCAGGAGCCGAAGGCCACCAGGACCTTGGCCTTGCGGCGCAAAAGCCGGGCCATATACTCATGCTCGCTGGTGCGAATGCCGCCGTTGAAGAGGCAAACATCGATGGAGCCGTCGGCCATCTTTTCCACGTCCCGGACCTTGCCGTCGGTGGCGCAGGGCCAGAGCACGATGTCGAAATGCTTGGCGACCTCGAGAATCTTCTCGTTGATGGCCAAGAGGGCGATTTCGCAGCCGCCGCAGGACGCCGCCCAATAGACGGCCAATTTGCCTTTGTTCTCCGCGATCATCACAGCACCTCCAGCGACTCAGCGTGTTCTTGAGCCAGGGCCTCGACGGCGTGCAGGCGTTCCCCGTTTTCCTCGAAATTGGCGGGCCAATGGAGCGGCCCCAGCTTGCGGACGTCCTCCACGAATTTTTCGATATGCTCCGCCAATTGCTGCCCTTCGGCCGCGGAGGCCCAAACCAGGCGGATGCGATCCTCCTCCACGCCCAAGGCCCGCAGCGTATGCTTGAGCATGTAGTACCGCCGCATAGCCTTGTAGTTCTGCTCGATGTAGTGGCACTCGCCGGGGTGGCAGCCGGCGATCATCACGCCGTCGGCGCCCAACGACAAGGCCTTGAGGACAAAGGCCGGGTCCACCCGGCCGCTGCACATCACGCGGATGATGCGGACGTTGGGGGGATATTTGACGCGGGCGGTTCCCGCCAGGTCCGCCGCTCGATACGAGCACCAATTGCACATGAACCCGACGATTTTCGGTTCGAACGTCTCTTCAGCCATTGGGGGATTACCTCCGATTCGGTCGCGTATGGCCGCATGATCCGGGGCGGAACGCGGCGTCCCGCCGCGGGGGCCGCCGCGCGTCGCGGCCGGGACCCGCCGTTGCGTCCCGTCAGCCGGCGACGGCTTGGGATTCCACTTTCTTTTCCTCGTGCAAGGCATCCCAGAGAATGCCCTCGATTTCGGCGAATATCTGGTCGTTGCTGAAATGCGAACCTTTGATGGCGCCGGCCGGGCAGGCCGCCACGCACGTCCCGCACCCTTTGCACATCGCCGTGATGACCCGACTGACGCCCTTGACCTCGTCGAACTCGATGGCATTGTAGGGGCAGAGGTTGTTGCAGATGCGGCAGCCGGAGCAGCGGTCTTCGTCGATGGAGGCCACCACCGGCTCGATCCAGACCTTGCCCTTGGTAATCATGCCCATCACGCGGGCGGCGGCCGCCGCTCCCTGCGCCACTGAGGCCGGGATGTCCTTGGGGCCTTGGCACACTCCCGCCACAAAGATGCCGTCGGTCATCGTGGCGACGGGGTCCAATTTGGGGTGGCGCTCGGTGTACCATCCCGCCATGCTGCACGAAATGCCGAGCTTCAGGCCCAACTCCTTGGCGTCGGTTTGCGGTTCCAACGCGCCCATCAGGATCACCATATCGACCGGGATCCGCCGCTGCTTGCCGAGCAACGTGTCTTCGACTTGGACGATCAGTTTGCCGGCTTCGTCGGGGCGCCGCGCCGCGTCGGTGACCTCGGCCACCTTGCCGCGAACGAAGTGCATCCCCTCCTCCAGCAGGCGGTGATAGAACTCCTCATAGCCTTTCTGATTGGTCCGCATGTCGATGTAGAAGGAGTAGACCTCGGCCTTGGTCTTTTCCAACACCAGGTGCCCGAACTTGAGGGCGGCCATGCAGCAGACGCCCGAGCAATACTCGTTGTGGTTCGAGTCGCGACTGCCCACGCAGTGCACGATGGCTACGGTCTGCGGCTCGGTCTTGCCGTCGCGGAGGACGATCTTGCCGTTGGTCGGCCCGGACGCGTTGCACATCCGCTCGAACTCGAGGGACGTGAAGACGTTGGCCAGACGGCCGTAGCCGTACTGCGGAATCCGTTTGCAATCGAACATGTTCCAGCCGGTGGCGACGATGATATTGCCGACATCCAGCTCGATGATTTCGTCCTTTTGTTCGAAGTCGATGGCGCCGGTGGGGCAGAGCTTCTCGCAGGCCCGGCATTTTTGACGCTCGAAAAAGATGCAGGAATCGACGTCGATCACGGGGATACGCGGCACGGCTTGCGGGAAGGGGGTATAGATGGCCTTGCGGTAGCCGAAGCCCGCCTCGAAATCCTCGTCCACCACCTTGCGCGGGCACTTTTCCACGCAGATGCCGCAACCCGTGCACTTGTCCTCCACGACCATGCGGGCCTTGCGGCGAATCTTGACGTGGAAATGACCCACCGAGCCGCTGACTTCCTCGACTTCGGAGTAGGTGTAGAGCGTGACGTTCGGGTGCTGGCCCGCCTCGGACATCTTGGGCGTGAGGATGCAGGCCGAGCAGTCCAGGGTGGGAAACGTCTTGTCGAACTGGGCCATGTGCCCGCCGATGCTGGGGCTGCGCTCCACCACATACACGGGGTATCCGGCGTCCGCCAGCTCCAGCGTGGCTTGCAGCCCGGCAATGCCGCCGCCGATGACCAGGGTGGCGGGCAGCACATCCACGCTGAGCGGCTGGAGCGGTTCTTGCCGTTTCACGCGTTCCACGGCCGCGGCCACCAGAGCGCGGGCCTTTTCGGTGGCCTTTTCACGATCCCGCGATACCCAGGACACGTGTTCCCGAAGATTGGTCATCTGGCACAGATAGGCGTTCAGGCCCGCATTCTCGCAAGCCCTGCGGAACGTCTTCTCGTGCAGATGAGGCGAGCAGGCGCCTACGACGACGCGGGTAAGGTCGTGCTTCTTGATGTCCTCCTCGATCATGGCTTGCCCGAGCGACGAGCACATGAACTTGTAGTCGCGGGCAACGACCACGTCTTCGAGGTTTTCCCCGGCCCATTTCGCGACCTGCTCCACATCGACCATGCCCGCGATGTTGCTGCCGCAATGACAAATGTAAACGCCGACGCGTTCGGCCATGACGAATATCTCCTCCAGCGAGAAATAGCGATCATCGATTCGCGGATCGGATTACGTTTCCGACGCGGTAAGCCGCCTTCCCGGCGACCTCACGCCCCTTGGGAAGCTCCCCGCCGGCGATCGCGGAGTCCCTTTCATCGGTCGGCGGCCGAGGCTTCCGGACCGGCCGTCCCCGCACGATCGGCCGTCCGCCCTCAAGCGGCCGCAACGGCCGTCAATTTCTTCTTCAGCACAGGCTCGGCCGCAACGATCTCCTTGCCGAACCCCAGCTTCTTCCAATCCAGACCGAAGGCGACCCCCATGAGCTGCGTGAAGAAGATGATGGGAATCTTGTAGTTGGTGCCGAAGAAGCCGTTCACGCGGGCCTGATAGGCGTCCAGGTTGAGCTGGCACATGGGGCACATCGTGGCGATCACGTCGGCCTTATAGTCCTCCGCATTGGCCAGCAAGCGACGGATCAACTCGAAGGCCTGCGGCTCGCTGATCTGCGTCATGTGGCCGCCGCAGCAATGCGTCTTGACGGGATAGTCCACCACTTCCGCGCCCAGCCACCGGACCATCTCATCGAGTTTGGTGGGCTGCTCGGGGTTATCGCAGTCGCCGAACGGGCGCACGATCTGGCAGCCGTAGTAGCACGCCACTCGCAAGCCGGTCAGCGGTTGCACCACCTTGTCGCGCAAGGCGGCCTCGCCGAAATCGGAATACATCACATCCAAGAGATGCCGGACGCGAACGCGGCCCGGATCGTAGTGCAAATCGCCCGCCGCCAAGCATTGGTTGACCTTCTTGTTCAGCTCGCCGTTCTCCTGCATCAAGTGATCGACCTTGCGGAGGTTGAGATAGCACGCGGAGCAAGGGGCCACGACTTGGTCGAGCTGCGGGTCCACCAGGGCCAGATTGCGGGCGATGACCGCGGAGGCCGTCAGCTCATTCTGCGTGAAGTACTCGGTGGCGCCGCAGCAGTTCCAGTCGTCGATCTCGCGCAGCTCCATCCCCAAGAGATCGGCCACCGCTCGAAACGAAATGTCGTAGGCCGCGCTGTTGGATTCCAGCGAGCAGCCGGGGTAATAGGCGTATTTCACGAGGCACCTCCCAACTCACGGGCTTTGCGGATGATGGCCTGCAATTGATCGATCTTACGAATCTTGGTGGGTGTCAGGGAGAGGCGCCCGCGGGTGAACATCGACAAACCCATCGGACCCATCTTCAACATGGCAAGCGGCCGGTTGAACAGGTAATAACGGCTGGCCAACCCCAGCTCGAAGCTCCGCCCGTACCTGTCGAGCAGGTCCGTGAAGGTCTTCGCCAAGGCCGGGGCGTCGGTCCCCTGATATGCCTTTTCGCGGATCGAAATCCGCTTCAGGCCGTACATGATGTCGGTGATGGGGATTTTCTGCGGACAGCGACTGACGCAGGAATAACAGGAGACGCAAAACCACATCGTGTTGGCCTTGAGGACCTTGTCCCGCTGATTCGCCGTGATCATGGCCAAGATCGTGCGAGGCGTGTACTCCATGTCCGCCCCGTTGGGGCAACTCCCCCCGCAGGTCCCGCATTGAAGGCAGTGTACGATCCGCTCTCCACTGGGCACCTCCCGAATGATTTCCTGGAGGAAAGGCGACCCGCGAAGTTCGAGGGTATGTCCGACCATTTACCCCCCCTTTGCTGATGGCTGTGATATTCGACAGACAATTCTGGTAACTATGCCAATTGCTCAACTTCTCGCACTAGCAAACCATATACCGAACTCCGCTATCTCTTGGCGTGAATATCCTAAGTCTCACCCAAATGCCCCGTTTTGGCCAGGGGGTGCCGTTTGACCTTCCATGCAGGATGCCGGAAAACCGGACGTCCTTCACGGATTTTCGTTGATGGTCACGAATTTCCGCGAGCGGCTCCGTCGGCCGTGTTGCGACGCCAACTCCCCAGAGGCAGATGACACCCGCCATAGGGAGTTTCATTCTACAGCAGCAGTAATCAGCGGCAATAATCAATAATTTTTTGTACTGCAGCAATAATTCTGGAAGTCTGGGAGCTTTCGGCTCGGTCGGCCACGACGACCGTCGCCCCGCACACGCTCGAACAACCGCACACGCTGGAATCACCGGCAACCATACGGGATACTAGCAGATACTGGCAGTCATCGGAAGATGCCGGTGGATCACGTGAACCCCCACCGTCGATCGGTATCCCGGTTTGCAGCGGGGGAACGGCGGGTTTTCCCTTCGCGTTTCGCGGCGGTTTTCGTACGTTTCGCTTGTTCTGGAGGCACAGCCATGGGGATCGCCCGGCATCGAATGCACCCGTTGCTGATCGGCGTTACGATCTTATTGTGCACGCTTGTCATACCGGACGCAATTGGGACGGCGCCTTCCGCCGCCGTCGGGCAAGATCGAGGGAATGTCGTTCGGGCTGTGGGAAACCGGGCATTGCGGCAGGCCCTCCGCGAGGCTCGGCCCGGAACGATCATCCGCATCGCGCCGGGAAACTACCAGGGGGAGGTGTGGGT
>JAAZNR010000369.1 GCA_012798155.1 Thermogutta sp.
AGGAATCGCGGCCGGGCGTGGTGGCGATCCCGGATGCCGACATCACGCCGGAGATGCTGACGGGATTGGTCGAAGGCGTGCCCCCCGAATGTCGCTATCCGGCAAGATTGGCCGCGGCCGGTTGCCGCGTGCTGGTGCCGATGCTCGTCAGTCGCGAAATTGCTCCACGGGGAAACGTGCGGCTCACGCATCGGGAGTTCATCTATCGGCCGGCTTACGAGCTGGGGCGGCATGTGATCGGATATGAGCTGCAGAAGATCTTGGCCGGCGTGGATTATCTCCTCGCCCACTCCTCGCCCGACGCTCGCATCGGCGTTATCGGCTGGGGAGAGGGCGGGATGTTGGCGATGTATGCGGCGGCCGTCGACCCGCGAATCGACGCGGCCTGCATTAGCGGCTACTTCGGCCCGCGAGAAGGAATGTGGCAGGAACCGATCGATCGCAACGTCTTCGCGAGGCTGGATCGCTTCGGCGATGCGGAGATTCTGCGGTTATTGGCCGGTCGCGGCTGCGTGGTGGAGGTGTGCAGGGCGCCGGATTTCGCGGTTCCGCCGGGCTTGGGCGGCGCTCCGGGGCGGATCGCCACGCCCGATCCGCAGGCGGCGGCGGAAGAGTGGCGGAGAGCCGAGGAGTTCTTCAGCGATCCCGCTTGGACCGACCGCCGGCACCTCGTCGTCAGCGGGGACGGGCGGGGCCGGTACACCACCGCGGAGTGCCTCGATCGGTTTGCGGCCCTGTTGGGTGCGGCGGAGAGTCCGCCCGGCGAACAATCCCCGCAACGCACGCAAGAACCGCTTCCCGATGCCGCGCAACGCTTGGCGCAACAAATCTACGAACTGGATCGCCACAATCAGCAGGTCTTGGCCCGGTCGGCTGAAGTGCGGCGGGAGTTTCTGGCTCGATTGGACCGCGGTTCGCTGGAAAACCACGCCAAGACGGTGGAATGGTATCGCGGCTATTTCGAGAACGAAGTGGTGGGGAAATTCGCCGATGTGCCGTTGCCGCCGGCGGCCAGGTCGCGCCGGGCCTACGATACGCCGACTTGGTCGGGTTACGAAGTGGTCATCCCCGTGTTCGACGAGGTCTTCGCCTACGGAGTGCTGTTGGTTCCTAAGGCCATTGCGGCGGGCGAAAAGAGGCCGGTGGTGGTCTGCCAGCACGGGCTGGAGGGGAGACCGCAAGACACGATCGCAGGGGACCACCGGGCCTATCACGATTACGCAGCGCGGTTGGCGGAGCAGGGGTTCGTGGTATTCGCACCGCAGAACCCCTACATCTTCGGCGACCGCTTTCGCTCCCTCCAGAGAAAGGCCTATCCCCTGAAGAAGACGCTGTTCGCCGTCATCGTGGCGCAGCATCGCCAAATCTTGCGATGGTTAAGCGGTTTGCCGTACGTGGATGCGAGCCGGATCGGTTTCTACGGCTTGTCCTACGGAGGCAAGACGGCGATGCGCGTGCCCGCCTTGGTGCCCGAGTATTGCCTGTCGATCTGCTCCGGCGATTTCAACGAGTGGATTTGGAAGAATGCCTCCACGAGCAGCCGCTACAGCTATGTTTGGACGGGGGAGTACGAAATCTTCGAATTCGACTTGGGGGAGACGTTCAACTACGCGGAGATGGCAGCCCTCATCGCGCCGCGACCGTTCATGGTGGAACGGGGCCA
>JAAZNR010000370.1 GCA_012798155.1 Thermogutta sp.
AAGACGTGGCGGTAATCGGCGTCGATCAATTGAAAATCGACGTCATTGCTGGCGCTACCGCGAAGAAAATCCGCGGAGGCGCTGTCGGTCGCGGGATGCGACACCAAAGACCGCAGCACCAGCGGGGCATTCGTCTCGATCCCGTCGTCGGTATGGCTCTCGAAGAAGGTGTACGATGCCCCCACGCTGGAGCATTCATCCATCGCCCGACCGACGCCGAAGCGGAAACCGAGATTGTAGTCGATATCGGCATTCGCCAGGCGGCCCACCTGAACGGGCACGCCGCCTGCCACGATCGCACCGTCGATCGGCACGGCCCAGGGCACGTCGGCGTCACTCGGCCTCAGGTACAGCACTTCACCCCATACCTGCCACAGCGGCAGGCACGCCTCGCCCTCGGGCGGGCAAACATTCATGTCGGGTACCGGCTGGGGAATAACGCCGCCTTCTTGGAAGTTGGTCTGGACGGCTCCGCTGTAGCCTTGCCAAGGCGGAGCCATCTGATACCCCGGATCTGCCCATTGGGCGGAAACCAAACCCGTCATCCCGACCCAGACCACGACAGAGGGAACCAGTTCGAGTTTCATACCTCGCCTCATCCTTGAAGAGTCGAACCTTCCTGGGAAATGAACCTTACCGACGCCGCTCGGTGCGCGCTCATAATTGCCGCTTGTATCGGATGTATCGTTGCGGGAGACGGGCGATAGCCAAGAAATGCCGAGTCATCGATAAACTTTGCGCAGATGCCTCGTTTTATCACCCATTGCAGAGAGATCGCCCACACAACCGGCGTGCGGCTTCGTAGCTTGAAGACCGGAGTTTGCACCGATCCATCCCTTACATTTCACCCAAAACTCCCAACACCCCGGCACAAGCCGCTCGGCGCGGGCATCGGCGCCATTTGACAACCGCCTGATTTGACCTAGCCTTATCCAGACGGCGGTGAAGGACGCGCATCGGTCAGCGCGGCCCTTCGCCGGGACTTTTCGATTCGGCTCGCCGCCGAAGGCTCATCCGACGGCAGCGGTACTTGGGCAAGGACTCACGATCTCGGTCGCACGGCTTTGCCAACCCGCTGCAAAGGTCGATTCTTTTCAGAGGAGGTCCCATGAGCGCTCGCGTCCTAGTCGCTGACGACTCCAGCACCATGCGCAAGATCATCATCCGCTCGCTGCAAGCGGTCGGCGTGCCCGACGCCGTGGAAGCAGCCGACGGCAATGAGGCCGTCAGCCTCTTCCAGCCGGGCAAGTTCGACATGGTGCTGACCGATTGGAACATGCCCGGCAAATCCGGGCTGGAGGTCATCCAGAACATCCGCTCGCAGGATCCCTCCGTGCCGATCATCATGATCACCACCGAGGCGGAGAAAGGCCGGGTACTTCAGGCCATCCAGGCCGGCGTTTCCGACTATCTCGTCAAGCCGTTCACCGCGGACACCTTGCGGGAAAAGCTGGAAAAGCACGGTTGCGGTTGAGGTTCCCTGCGAGTTCGGGAGGTTCCCTGCGAGTTTGGCCTTCCATCCCGCGGACGGATTCGACAGTCGCCGCCGATTCGCGTTTCCTCCTCACGCAGCGTCGTTTCCGTGACCTATGGTTTCAGTAACGACCTATGTTTCAGTAACCGGCGATGTTTCGGTAACCGCCGATTTCGGTCCGTAATCCCGACCAATCGCGCCGGGCGGCCGTTTGGTCCAACCCTAGGAGAAGCCCATGAGCACCGCCCTTCATGAACAAGAGGCCCCGGTTCAAGAACTTGCCCATCGCGAAGGCAGCGGCACGCTGCAACTGGTCAGTTTTCGCCTGGGACAAGAGGAATACGCCGTCGAGATCACCAAGGTGCAGGAAATCATCCTCATGGGTGAGATCACCAAGGTGCCCCAAACGCCCGCATATATCAAAGGCCTCATCAACCTGCGAAGCTCCGTGATCCCCATCGTGGACCTGCGTCTGCGATTCGGCTTGCCGCCTCAGGACGGCACGGACGAAACGCGGATCATGGTCGTCAACGTTCGCGGCAAGACGATCGGCATCATCGTCGATGCCGTGAGCGAGGTGCTGCGGATTAGCAGGGACCAAATCGCACCGCCGCCGCCGACCGTGGCGGGCTTGGGCCGCGAGTATCTCACCGGCCTGGTCAAGTTGGACAAACGCCTCCTGATCCTCCTCGACATCGAGCGAATCCTGGATGAGCAGGACGGCTCCGTGGGCGACTTTTGATCGCGGTCCGACTCGCCGAGCAATTTCGCCGACGCATTCGAAGTTGCCCAGCCGAAAGGCCCTCCGTACCGAACGTGACGCAGCGCGTCGGCCCGCGGCGACGACCGTGCGGCCGACGCCATCCCCTGCCGAATGAATGGATCGTGGTTCCCGGAGGATCGAAAATGCCCCCGACGCCGAAATCGACGGCAACGCCGAAACCGAGTTCGGCGCTGAAGTCGATCGCCCCGATCGTCGCGGCCCCGCCCTTGCGCCAGGTCACGGATGAAGAGTTGCGGCGTTACGCGGAC
>JAAZNR010000371.1 GCA_012798155.1 Thermogutta sp.
CGCGAGGCGGAAGGCGGCCGGCCCGACGTGATCCTCATCGGCACCGGCAGCGAGGTCCACGTCTGCCTGGCCGCGCGGGAATTGCTGGCCAAGGACGGCGTCGCCGCCCGCGTCGTCAGCATGCCCAGTTGGGAACTGTTCGACGCGCAGCCGCAAGACTACCGCGATGCCGTGCTGCCGCCGGGAGTGGATCGCCGCGTGGCCGTGGAGGCCGCCATCGAGCAGGGCTGGCACAAGTACCTCGGGCCGCGCGGGGTTTTCGTGGGCATGAGCGGCTTTGGCGCCTCCGCCCCCGCCGGCGTCCTCATGAAGCACTTCGGCTTGACGGCGGAAAACGTGGCCGCCCAGGCCAAGCGAATCTTGGCGGCCGAATGAACCGCGGCGATCGCCCCTCCCGCTCCAGCCTGAACGCCGAGTGCCGTGATTAGTTTTACTGCGCAAGATAAGAAGTTGGGCAAACTGGGGCACGCAGCTTTGTCAGTCTGCGTAAGATCGGTAAGCCGGTTTCGGCGATCCTGCGCAGTAAGGCGATCCTGCGCAGTAAAATTAGGGGAGCGAAAGCCGGGGCCGGCCTTGACCTCCCTGCCGCGAGGAACCATCGGCCGGGTCAGTCGGGATCGTAGGCCAGGTTCGGGGCCAGCCACCGCTCCACCTCTCGCACGGGCAGGCCCTTGCGCCGCGCGTAGGCCTCCACTTGGTCCCGCTGAATGCGATCCACGGCGAAGTAGCGGGCTTGCGGATGCGAGAAGTACCAGCCGCAGACGGAGGCCGGCGGGTCCATGGCCAAGCTCTCCGTCAGCCGGATGCCCGTCCGCTCCGTGACCCCCAGCAAGCGGAAGAGCGTCTTTTTCTCCGTGTGATCGGGGCAGGCGGGATAGCCGGGCGCCGGGCGGATGCCGCGATAACGTTCCCGGATCAGGTCCCGCGGGGAGAGCCGCTCGTCCCGGCCGTAGCCCCAATCGCGTCGGGCGATCTCGTGCAATCGCTCGGCGAAGGCCTCGGCGAAGCGGTCCGCCAGGGCCTTGATCATGATGGCCGCGTAGTCGTCGTGCTGTTCCTCGAATCGCCGCGCCCATTCCACGGCCTCGGGACCGGTGGTCACGGCGAACGCCCCCAGGTAATCGCGGCGGCCGCTCTCCACGGGGGCCACGAAGTCGGCCAGGGCGTAGTAGCGCTCTTGCCCGCGGCGCTGCCACTGTTGCCGCAGCGTGAACAGCCGCGCCGCCGCCTCCCTTCGCGATTCGTCGGTGAATAGCAGGATGTCGTCGCCCTGGGAATTGGCCGGCCAAAAGCCGTACGCGCCCCGCGGGCGAAACATCCGCTCGTCGATGATCCGGCGGAGCATCCGCCGGGCATCCTCCCACAGGGCCTTGGCCTGCGACCCCAGTTTGGGATCATCGAAAATCCGAGGGAACGTGCCGGGCAACTCCCAGGCGATGAACAAAGGCGTCCAGTCGATGTACTCCGCCAACTCCGCCGGAGCGATCTCGACCGTCTTCACGCCCAGGAAGGACGGCTCGGCGATCTCGGCGGTCGCCCAATCGCAGGTGAATCGCTTGGCGACGGCCTCCGCGTAGGGAATCAGATTGGCGGTCCTGCGGTCGGCGTAGCTCTTGGCCGTCTTTTCCTGCTCTCGGCGGACTTCGGCCGCGAAGGCCGCGCGATCGCTGGGACTCATCAGCCGTTCCACCACGGAGACGCTCCGCGAGGCGTCCGGCACGTGGACGGTCACGCCGCCGTACTGGGGAGCGATTTTGACGGCGGTGTGCTTGGCGCTGGTGGTCGCCCCGCCGATGAGCAAGGGGATGCTCATGCCGCGGCGCTGCATCTCCTTGGCGACGTGAGCCATTTCCTCCAAGCTGGGCGTGATCAAGCCGGAAAGCCCCACGATGTCGGCCCCCTCTTGGACGGCGGTGTCGAGGATGGTCTCGCAGGGGACCATCACGCCCAGATCGACGATACGGAAGTTGTTGCAGGCCAGCACGATGCCCACGATGTTCTTGCCGATGTCGTGGACGTCGCCCTTGACGGTGGCCAGGACGATGGTGCCGCGGTGCGAGGCCCCGCCCGCCTGCTTCTCGGCCTCCATGTAGGGCGTCAGGTAGGCCACCGCCTTCTTCATCACCCGGGCGGACTTGACCACCTGGGGCAAAAACATCTTGCCTTCGCCGAACAGGTCGCCCACGATCTTCATGCCGTCCATGAGCGGGCCTTCGATGACGGCCAGGCACGACGGCAGGCGCCCGCGGATCTCCTCCACGTCCTGTTCGATGAATTCGTCGATGCCGTGAACCAAGGCGTGGCGGAGCCGCTCTTCCACGGGGACCTCCCGCCACAGGGTCCGGCTCGCGGCGACGGCGTCCTTGTCCGGCTGCAAGCGTCCCGCCAGGGCGATCAGCCGTTCCGTGGCGTCCGGCCGGCGGTCGAGGATCACGTCTTCCACGTGTTCGCGGAGTTCGGGGTCGATGTCTTCGTACACGTCCAACTGGCCGGCGTTGACGATGGCCATGTCCAGCCCCGCCTGAATGGCGTGATACAGGAAGGCCGAATGCATGGCCCGGCGGACCGTCTCGTTGGACCGGAAGGCGAAGGAAAGATTGCTGACGCCGCCGGAGGTTTTGGCGCCCGGGCAAAGCTCCTTGATCCGCCGTACCGCCTCGATGAAATGCAGGGCGTAGCGATTGTGCTCCTCGATGCCGGTTCCGACGGTGAGGATGTTGGCGTCGAAGATGATATCTTGCGGCGGGAAGCCCGCCCGCTCAGTCAGCAACTCGTACGCCCGCCGCGCGATGCGAACCTTATGCTCCACCGTGACGGCCTGGCCCTCCTCGTCGAACATCATCACGATCACGGCCGCGCCGTATCGGCGGACGAGCCGGGCCTGGCGGAGAAACGCCTCCTCGCCCTCCTTGAGGCTGATCGAATTGACGATCGCCTTGCCCTGGAGGCATTTCAGTCCCGCCTCCAGAATCGACCATTTCGAGCTGTCGATCATGATGGGGACGCGGGCGATGTCCGGCTCGGCGGCGATCCGGTTGAGAAACTCCCTCATGGCCGACTCGCCGTCCAAAAGGGCGTCGTCCATGTTCACGTCCAAGATGTTGGCGCCGGCCTCCACCTGTTGCCGAGCCACGGCGACGGCCTCTTCGTAGCGGCCTTCGCGGACCAGCCGCGCGAACTTGCGCGATCCGGCCACGTTCGTCCGCTCGCCGATCAGCGTGAAATTGCCCCCCGGCCGCAGTACCAGCGGCTCCAAACCGGCCAGCGAGGTCCAGGGCGAAGGCTCCGGCGGC
>JAAZNR010000372.1 GCA_012798155.1 Thermogutta sp.
CCCCAAGGGGGCGCGGGCGGCCTCGGTCACCGCCACGCACAGACCGCACACGATGCACTTGCCCGGCTCATAGAGGACGTTCGAATCCTTGTATTGCAGCCGCAAGACCGCCCGCTCGCCCTTGTAGCGGTTGGGGTCGGCCCCGTACTTTTCCGCGTAGCGGCGCAAGCGGCAGCCGGGCAGGGCGCGGCAGTCGCAATGCAGGCATCGCCCGGCCTGGGTCGCCGCGGCATGCGGATCGAGGACGTCGAGCGAGGCCTTCAATTCCTCGCGGGGGGCGTCCAGGGCCAAGGATCGCAGTTCCGCCAATTCCTCGGGGGCGAGCTTGCCGATGCGGACGGAGAAGGCTTCGGGCCGGGGGGCGGCGGCTCCTTCCTTGAGGAATCGATCCACGGCGTAGGCCGCCTCTTTGCCGTCCGCGCAACTGCGCACGACCAGCCCCCGTCCGCGGATGGCGTTTCCCGCCGCGAAGACGCCGGGGATCGCGGTGCGAAAGGTGCCGCGTTCGACGGCCGCGCCGCGCGGCCCCGCCGACAAGCCCAGCGATTCCCAGACATCTTTCTTTTGCTCGCCGATGCAGATCAGTACGGCATCGAACTCCTTTTCCAAGGCCGGCAAGGAGACGCCCTGGGAAGACCCCCGCGGCGCGAGGGCGGTCTCTCCGCGGAACTCGATCCCCAGGGCCAGGACGGCCGCGATCTCCCGATCGAGGACTTCGCCGGGCAGATCGGCGGGATCGATCTCGCCGGTTTCGCCGCGGAGGCGTCCGCCCG
The DNA here is from genome assembly GCA_012798155.1 of Thermogutta sp. Taxonomy (GTDB): domain Bacteria; phylum Planctomycetota; class Planctomycetia; order Pirellulales; family Thermoguttaceae; genus Thermogutta. Next base: position 774 of record JAAZNR010000372.1, read on the forward strand.
GCCGGGGGAGACGATCGTACAGCACCACGTCATGCCCGCGACGCCGCAAATAGTAGGCGGCCGACAAGCCCGTCGGCCCCGCTCCCACCACCGCCACCCGCTTTCCCGAGGCCGGTTCGCACGGGGGGAGATAGAAGTGCTCTCGGGCGAGGTCCCAATCCGCCACGATGCGTTTGAGGTCGCAGACCGCCACGGCGCCGTCGGCCGAGCCGCGGCGGCAGCCCTTTTCGCAGGGCTTGGGACAGACGCGGCCCAGCACCGCCGGCAAGGCGATATCCTCCTTGATCGTCACGATGGCCTCGTCGAACCGCCCGGCCTGGATTTGCCGCAGCATGTCGGGGATGTCCATGTGGGCGGGGCAGGCGAACTGGCAGGGGGCCAGGCAGTCGCCCACGTGATCGCTGAGCAGCAGCTCCAGCGAGGTCCGCCGCATGGCCGCCACCTCGGGCGTCTCGCTCTCCACCACCATGTCCGGCGTCGCGGGCGTGCCGCAGGAAGGGACGAATTTCTCCCGCCCGTTCTTCTCGCGGACCTTGACCAGGCACACCAGGCAGGAGGTCTGCGGGGGAAATCCCTCCAAGAAGCAGAGCGTGGGGATGTCGATGCCGAGCTTTCGCGCGGCTTGAAGGACGGTCGTCCCCGGGGGGACCTCGACGGCTTGCCCATCGATCGTGAGTCGGATCATGGCTCCTCCTACCCGGCATGGCGCGGCAAGGCGGCAGAGGCGCGCGGCGCTCTCGCATCGCGGCTCCGCTTGTCGCTTGACGCTCTCCGGTTATCCATCGAGGGTGTCGGCTTATCCCCCGAGGGTGTCCGCTTATCGCTTGACGCTGTCCGGTTATCCATTCACGGGCTTCGCTTATCCATTGCCGCGCGG
>JAAZNR010000373.1 GCA_012798155.1 Thermogutta sp.
ATTTGGGCGTGTACGTCGTCGTCGGTCAGTTCCTTCTTTGGAATCCGCAACGTCGTGGTGATGAGGTTGTACGCGGCGTGTTCCGCGGCCAGATCCAGGAACGCCCGGTACCCCTGCGGCGCGAATTCCGGCTCGCTCCATGCCCACATCCCCAGCACGGGCGGGACGCCCGCGGGCAGACGGCTGGACACGGCATCCTCCGCCCCTGCCAGGGACGGTAAGACCACGGCGGACCACACGAGTCCCGCGAAAATCGGTACATGACGTATCCGCATAGGGCTTCAACTCCCGGTAACCGTTCACGGAATCTGTGCCTTATCGTACCTTGCCGGAACGGCTCAGGGGCAGGGCGACGGCACTGATCCAGCCGGCCCACGGCACTCATGGGGCGGGGCTGCGGCTGGGCTGGGGCTGCGGCAATCATCCAGCCGGCTGAGGGCAGTCATGCGTCAGGGCGACGGCATTCATTCGGCGGGCCGACGGCAATCATATTGAACCGGGGGACTCGACCTGTCAAGTCCGCCGCAACACCTTGGCGTCCTTCACACCGCGGCGACGCTCCCCAAGAACCGCCTCCGGCTGATATGGCCGCCAGATTCGTGATCTCGCGTCGCTACGTTGCCGTTTCTCATCGTCGGCTTCTCCTTTCTCCTGACTACAGTCGGTCCATGAACGCACGTCCTAGGGTTTCCAGCATCCCGACTGGAGGATCGCCACGATGTCTTGCGATACGAGTCCCGGCTCGTAGCCCACGGCCCACAGATGGTCCGGGCCCAAGTCGCAGAACGAGAGAATCTGCTTATACCCGCCAAGGACGGGAACCCAATGGGCGCCGTAATCGGCGGTCATGTAGACGGTTTGCCGCAAGTGGAGCCAATCTGTATTGTCCACGGCGGCAAAGCCTCTGCCCAACTGATCGAACCACAGCGCCACAACGGACTGCTGAGTGGGCAGGGAACGGTCTTGCCAGGTTCGGCCGCCGTCGCGCGTGACGAAACAGCAGCCGGACTTGCCGGCCACCCAACCCTCGTCGCTCGTGCTGAAGAAGACGCGTCCGCCGGTTAACATGCCTTCCTGGGCCGGGGCGGGAAGCGGCACTTCCTGCCAGTTTTGCCCGCCGTCGTCGCTCCGCGCCAGGTGCGCGATTTTCACTCCTTCCTGATGCCCCAGCACGTAGACACGGAAACCTTCTTCCGTGGGGATGTCCGCAGGGACCGCCATATCGTAGACGCCGTAGAGGAGTCCCTGGAAGTTGACGGCTTGCCAGGTCTTGCCGCCGTCGTCGCTGCGATAGGTGGGGAAATCGCCGCCCAGGACCCAGCGCCGGGCACCGCGGCAATAGAGGGCCTTGCCGCCGTAGCCGGCGAGTTTTCCGTGAAGTTCCTCGACCTCATTCCACGTCTTGCCGCCATCGGCGCTATGCCACAGCCACACGTTCCCGAAGCCGCCCGGATGAATGCCTTCCAGGAGCCAAACGTCATCGGGAGTGACCGCCTGGATGCGCTGCCACGAGCCGTTCGGCTTGATGCGGCTCCAGGTCAGGCCGCCGTCTTCCGTCTTGTATACCCCGCCGCCAGCGCCACATGCGTAGCCGACTTGAAGGTTCGCGAAATCGACATCGCAGAGATGGCCGTGAATATCGCCTCTTCCGAAAGAGCCTCCGCCGCCGCCTGTATTTGTGATGAAAAACACCTGCCCATTGTCGGCGGCGAGAGCATCTTCCGCCGGATAGGTCCGCCCCTGCCAGCGGTCGCCGGCAAGGACGGATCCCGCACATAGAAGGATGTATCCCGCAAATAGACGGAGACTCACTAAGACCGGGAGTATGGACCCATGCGAGCGGCGCATCATCGTCCCTCCTTCACCGCGTCGATCCGGAACCGCCCCCAAGCCGCTTCCGTATTGCTTCTCTTCACTCCGTTTTCCCTCCGGTTAGCTCTCGCCGCGAGGGCGGCGAGCCGACCTTTTAAAGCTACTCTACTTTTTTCAGCCGATAAACGGCGACTTCGCGGAAAGCGAGAGTCGCACTTATTCCTTGTTCCCGCAACTCCGCCCCGGTCCGAGCCCCCAAATCGCGTCCGGAGATAAGCTCCGTCACTTGATACCGTCCATCGGGTAATGCGAGAAATGTGATTGTGCCGTTATTGACCACGTTCTGATCCGAATCCCGCCACGGGGGAAACATTATTAGACGCGCGGCTAAGGCATAATAGGTTTCGTTCGTCTTTGCTTTCAAGAGGTTGACCCAAAACCAGGGGTTATCACAATCTATGTAGAGCCGCACCCCGCCCCATCGCGCTAAATCCCGCAATATGGGATAGGACGTTCTCCCATCACCGGCACTCATCGCCGGGGGCACGATTTGATTTGCCCAAACCACCAGCACCTTGCCTTGCCCAAACGACTTCCAGCTCATGGCCGGCCGATTCGGGTCGTCATCGAAGCAGGCGGCGGTTGCCGCGCCGTTCTGGGGTACGGTATGGGGGTACGCGTTGAGCTCGAAGGGCTTCGCCTCAGCCCGAAATACTTCCCCAACCACGGGATAGGCGCGGGCAAAATTACTCACTTGGTCGTTTGAGGGCGGCGTAAAACCGAAACGCCGCAAAAGAACCCAATCCTCCGTTGGTTTTTCCACGCTCTTCCGCCCTACGCCCGCAAGCATTACCAACGTGCCCCCGTTCTCCACGTATTGCACGAGCCGGTCGATTGTCGCCTGCTTGAAGGTGTCTTGCCCCGCGACCACGGCAAAGAGCATTTTGCGATTGTGTACCGCATCCCACGGCCCATTCTCAAGCATGATATGGGCCTGAGCCATATTCAGCATCTCCCCAACATCAGGCCCCCAGGGGCTTGCCGCCCCGGTTAATAGCCAATTCGTCCAGCCGTCACCAAAGAAGGCGGCCTCGACGGGCATCGCCTCGGCCTGGCGAATTTCCGTGGCGATCGGGATGAACTTTTGCACGCGATCCAAGGAAACCGGCGGTTTGAACCAGGCGGTAAAATCGTCATTCGGCGGAAGCCAAAGATACGTTCGGATGCCCAGCATATTCCCTCCGCCGCCCAAGGCCGCGGTAAAAACGGTATCGTCCAATCGCGTCGGGTAGTCTCCCCAATTCATGGCGACCGACTCACTGCGTTCCTGGAAACCGACGGCGGCATGCGCCATCATTAACGGTGCTAACACTATTGGTTCATGCGCCCCGCCGTTAGCCGTGGCGCAGCCGTGATCACGCAGCCAGACCTGAGTTGCACTGTTATAAAACCCTTCCGCGAGAATTAGGCGTTCCG
>JAAZNR010000374.1 GCA_012798155.1 Thermogutta sp.
GTCGCCAAGGCATATCGGGCGGCCTGCACGCCGGATTTCTTCCTCTTCGACGCCGAGCGCAAGCTGGTCTATCGAGGGCAATTGGACGACAGCCGCCCCAGCAACGCTTTGCCGGTCACCGGCAAGGACTTGACGGCGGCGGTCGATGCGGTGCTTGCCGGGAAGCCGCTCCCCACGGAGCAAAAGCCGAGCTTGGGCTGCAACATCAAATGGAAGCCCGGCCAGGAGCCGGAGTACTTTACCGGTGGCAGCGGGTGACCGTCCGTCTCCCCGGAGCCGTTAGCGCTGTCGCGACCGGGCCGCTACAGGCGGCATCCTCGCGCTGTGTTGCCACAAACGGCGGTAGTTCGGAGGTAGCATCGCGAACGGCCGTCTTCGCGGCGGGCGGGCCGTCAACGCGAGGCCGGAATTCCGCCGCCGGCCCCCTTCTCGACCGAGGCCTGCATCGCTTCAAGCTCTTCCTTTTTCGGCCGATCGACGATGAACCCGCCGAAAGAACCGCGGCGACTGACGCTGTTATTCCGGGCACGGCAACCGTATTGATCCGTGCCGCCGTAATCGATGACGAAGCTGAAATTTCCGCCGCACGTGGGGTAGGGATGATACGTAATGCTGCCGGAGGCGTAACCTTGGCTGGTGCCTTTGTAAAAATCTTCCCCGGCGAAGTCGTAAAGGATGCCCAGCGAGGCCTGGGCTCCCTGACCTTGTACGCCGCCCACCGTCGCCAGATACTGGTCGTTACCACCCAGTTCGAGCAGGAAACCGGCTGACAAGTCCCAGCCGAAACCGATACCCATGATCGTACCGTCGTAGCTGTCGTCGCCCGAATCGTCGATGAGGAACCCAACGGCATAGTGGCAGCCCCAGCCGTTGCCGAAGCGCTGAAAGCGCTGCTGGGACCGCGCGGAACCGTTGTAAGCACTCCGGGTGGCGGCCAGTCGCTGATCGTTTCCGCCAAAGTCGCGGGCGAAGCCCATTCCCAGCCAATAACCTCCTCCGTGGGCAAAGTAATCGAATTCGTACTCATCATCGCCTGCCCCTTCCAGCAGGACGCCGATTCCGCCGTTGGTGACGCCGCGGACTCCCGCCCCCACGCCCTGGCCCCAACCGTCATAGCCGGGCGTTTCGGGGTAAGAGTCGTAGAATTGTCCGCCGACGTAATAATGATCGTCTCCGGCGGCATCCGCCACGGCGGCGAAGCCCCACGGTCCGGCGAAACCCTGCCCCCACAAGGCCGCTCGATAATCGTCCTTGCCTTCGCGGTCGATCAACAGCCCCACCCCGCCCAGGGCTTGCCCCTGCACGCGGCGAAAACCGACGTAGCGGTCGTTTCCCGCCGAATCGACCAGCATTCCCACGCCGACCAGGGCGCTGCCTTGAGCGATGTCCCGCGCGGAATAGACATCGTCGCCGCCGACATCGACCAGGATGCTGCCGCCTACCACGGCTCCCCCCTGGATACCGGGTTGCGTCCCCTGGTAACGATCGCTTCCCCCCAAGTCGATCA
>JAAZNR010000375.1 GCA_012798155.1 Thermogutta sp.
CCCATCGACCGGCAAAAAGGGCGGCGAACTCCTCTTGAGTAAGGGCAGGAGCGTGTTCCTATGTGTCAGTATAGATGAGGTGGGAATGGGGGTCAAGGAGAAGGAAATTGCGAGGGGCTGCAAATTGCGGGCGGTTGGCCGAGCGGCCCGGGAAATATCGGGGGCGGCTGGGGTCGTAGCGGTGCCACTGCCGGCCGGGTGGCTGGGGACGAAGCGAAGCGACGCCCCCAGACGCATGGGTGCCACTGCCGGCTTGCACAGACGCCGGGTGGCTGGGGACGAAGCGTAGCGCAGCCCCCAGACAAACGTCTTCGCAGTGCATCCACCGCCGGCTTACGCCGGCGGCTCGGGTTGGATTGCGCTATGACACCACCAGCTTACGCTGGTGGCTCACGTTGGATTGCGCTATGACACCGAGCAGAGACCCGCCGGCCTGCGCCGGCGGCGGCACGAAGTTCAAAAACGGAACTCGCCGCCCGCGAAGGCCCCGTGCAAGACCAAGTCCGCGTTGTCGTCGATGGTCAGGATCGCATCCTGGATGTCCACGACGTGGGGCGGGAATTGGTGATCCGCCAAGGCGATCCCGGTCGCCGCCACCACGCGATAGCCGAGGAAGGCGGTCCAACCGGGCGAGAATCGCCAATCCAAGCGGATGTCCGCCTCGGTGAGAAACGCCACCGCGTCCTTGCTGGAAACGGCGGGGAAGCTCCCCGGCACCGGATCGCCCGCCGGCGGGTTGGGGTTCGGGCCGAACAGCTCGCCGTCGCCGCGATAGGCGTCGAAGCGGTTGTGGATGTGGTTGTTATAGATGCCGAACTTGGGGACCAGCGACAGCGTCACCCTGGGGCGGACCCGCCATGCCAGGTCGAAACCCACTTGACCGCCGACCAGGTTGTTTTCGGCGCGGTCGGAGAGGAAGCCTTCATCGCTGGGGTTTTCACCCCAGGCCCCATCATGCGCCCGGGAGGAAAACCGCAGGCTCTCATCGAACCGGAAGTAGCGGACGCCCACGAGCCAATCCAATCGCAACGGGTCGTCCTCCCGGGTCGGGCGGTAGTGGAAGAGGTTGATCTCCACGTTGTGCACCTCGTTACGGCGGTCCAGGCGTTGCTCATAGACGCCGAGGAAGAGATCGGCGGGCAGGCCGGGAACGGCCGGATTCGCGTAAACCACGTCCGTGAAATCGAGCGTGGTGCTGACGAATGCGGGGTGGGCGGCGGAGGCGTCGCCGCGCATGTCGGTAAAGCCCCAGTACGTGCCCTCCAAGCCCCACGTGCCGCAGGGGTCGCGGCGTCCGAGGGTGACCTGCCAGCCGCCCTGCCAATCGACCTGGGCATCCTGCCCGTTCATCAGCCCGTCGGCGCCGTTGTTGGATTGATCGCTGAACCAGACGCGGTTGGGCTGGTTGCGGCCCATGACCAGGCCCGCCGCCCGGGCGTACCACAACCGGTTGCAGGCCGGGTCGCACAGCCATTGGCAGCCCGCCGATTCCGCCGCGTTCGGGCCGCAGGCCCCCGCCTGCTCCGAGAGCAGCATGTCCAGGAGCGAGGAATCCGCCGCGGAGAGATCGGCCTCGGGCGAAGCCGCCTCGTTTTGGGGCAGGGGCAGAACCGGGCCGGACTGGGGCAGGTCCGGGCCGGTCGCCGAGGTCGTCCGCGGGGCCGCGGCAGGGGCCGAGTTGCTCATCGCGTTGCCGTTCCCGGCCGGGCTTGCGTCGCCCGCCCCGTCCGCCGGCTGCCAAGATCCCGACGGGCCGATCCCCGTCCGTTCCGTCCCGGCAAACGGCGAAGGCGGGGCCGCCGGGGACACGGCCGGCAGGGGTTTGATACGGGGCGTTGCGGTCGAGGCCGGGGTCAGCGGCCGGGGCTCCGCGGTCAGCGACAGGAGGGCCGGCGGCGCCGGCGATCCCTGCTGGGCCGCAACGCCGTCCGCCGACCAGCCCAACATCCCGCAAAGCAAGACCACACGCACCAGCTTCATGATACGTTCACCTTCCCTCGACGGTCGTTCCGGGGGCATTACCCCGCCGCTGCGTTCTCGCCGCAACGCTTCTTCGGAAAGTGCCGAGTGGCGCCGCCCTGAGCAAGCTGCACCCGGAATCGGCAATTCCTGATGAGAGACCAATTCCTGATTAGAGAATCGTCCGCGGCGAAGCGGCTACAACGGTCGAAGCGGGGTAAAAACACCGGATTCAGGGCAAGGATCGGCGAGCGCTTCCGCAGGTCCGCTTTCTTTGCTAGCTCCGGTTCGTTGGGCCGGTTCCTCACGACCCGAAAAATCGGCGCGCTTGCCGCAACCGAGTCTCGGCCGGTCGGGGAGTCCTATTCCGGCGGCAACCAGCCGTTCCCGACCACCAGCGCGGTGACCGCCGGAGGCGCGACTTCGTCGATACGATCGTCGCCGCCGCTACGGTCGCGAAGCTTTGCCAGCTCGAAAAGCTCGACCTGATGCGTCAATACCCGCTGCCCGGAAGATGTGACCCGGTAGAGCCGAATGACGTCTCCCACCACCTCGGCCAAGTCGTCGCCGAGGGTATCCCACAAGGCGGCCTTGTCCGCGCCGCCGGTGGAGGCCGTGTCCCGGCCCTCGCCGGCGCGGGCGAAGACCTGATCGAAATAGCGGGCGGTGATGCGATACCTCGCACCCCCCGTCACGCGATCGAACATCTCGCTCTTGGCGGCCTTCCCATGAAACTCATCCTTCAGGGGCGAGTCGTAAAAACGGACCGTGTCGAAGCCGCCGGACGAGGCGTTCGCCAGGAGGAACGGGAAATCGTAAAGCTGCACATCGAACCCCGGCCCCCGGAACTGCGTGCGACCCAACCCCGCTTCCAGTTGATCGTCGCCGGGAGAGCCGAAGAGGACCGCCTGATCGTTCCCCCCGGAGGCGAAGGCGCGGACCTCCTCGAAGAACTTGACGCGGTGGTAGATGCCGGGGCCGACCATCTTGGCGTGAGGGTATTGCGGCTCGGACTTGAACTTCACGGCGCGTTCCCTGCCGCCGTCCGGCGGCGCGTCGTACAGCTCCGCGGTATCCCGGCCGCCCGCCACGGCGTAAACGTGGATCACGCTGAAATCCTCGCAGATCACGTCGGGGATCACGCCGCTGACCCACTCCGCCCGACCGGGTAAGATGCGGACGGCGTCGTCCGCCGGTCCGTCGCGGAGGATCACGACGTCCTGTCCCGGCCCGCCGTCGAAATGCAGGGTCCCGCCGCCGTCCCCCGGAACGCTATAGCGGACGCCCTGGATCGCCAAGACCCCGGCGGCGGCATCGACCTCGAACGTATCGTCGCCGGCGGTGCCGAAGACGGTCCAGCCGGCCGCATCCTGGGACAGCAGGCTCGCAATCCGCAAGTCGCAGTCCGCCGCGTCGCCCTCGAGGTAGAGGAAGTACTCCAGGGCCGCGTCGGCCTCGGCATCCAGGCGGGTCTCGCCGGCGGGGGTGGGAAATCCCATCAACGGCACGGCCTGCGGATCGGTCAACGGGTTGCGGTCGTAAAGTCGGCCCACCAACTGCTCTCCCGCCGCCACGTTCAAGGCCTCCACGGTCAAGACGCCGCTTCGGGCGGGCATCCACCGGAATAGCCGTGGGCCCGCGGTCCCCATCGCCAGGTCGGGCACCAGCAGGAAGTCGATCGTTCCCAGGTCTTCCAGCGATGTCGGCCGGGGGAGGTCCAGCCGCAGCAGGAAGCCGTCCCGCTCGCCCTGGAGGTCCTCTTCGGGGTTGAGAA
>JAAZNR010000376.1 GCA_012798155.1 Thermogutta sp.
CCCTTACCCCATTGGTAGGCATTCACGTATCCCATTGGTAGCCGTTCACGGACCGGTGTCGAGTTCCTCGGCTGCACGGACGGCCATGGCCCGGTCTGTCTTCGAAACGCGGACGCGCGGAGCGCGCGAGTTTTGAAACGCAGAGGCGCAGAGCTTGTCTTTGAAACGCAGAGGGCGCGGAGGACACAGAGAAAGAAGAAGAAAGTCCCAACCCTGCCTTCTCTGCATCCTCTGCGTTCTCTGAGTGCTCTGCGTTTCCATCTTTTCGTCTCTGCGTTTTTATCTTTTCCTTCCTCAAAGTCGTTCACGGGGCCTTGCCGGCCGAAAAACGCACCCGGCCCACTCACACCCAAAGGGAACAGTCCCCGGGAACAGTTACTCCCATTGTAATGCGGCCCTTGACTTCCCGGTTTCGGGAGATCAACGTAAATGCCGTTCGGGATCGGGGTCTCGACCTTGCTTGGAGCCGCGGACGTCCGGGAGCCGCCTCTCTCGCATCGCTCCCTTGGCTATGAGATTCAGGAGAATGCCGTGAAGTTCCGAATGAGAAGCAGCCGAGGATTGATGGAAATCGCCGCGACGGCCTTTCTGGGTTCGTGTTTGCTCTCGTGGGCGGCGCCCCCTGCCCGGGGAGACGGCGACCTGATTTGGGAGAACGACGTCGTGCGGTTTGTGTGTGATCCCGCGGGACGCTCCCGTGAGTTGACGGAAAAGGCCTCCGGCCGGAACTGGATCCTCCCTGATCGTCCGTTTTTCTTCATCCGGCAGGGCGGCAAGGAGTTGCCGTGCCGATCGCTTGCCAAGGAGGGGGAGCGTCTCCGGGCGAGGTTTTCGGATACGGACACGGAGGCATTGTTCGAGATCCGGGTCCAACCGCGGTATTTTGCCCTGCGTTTGATCGGCGTGGAAGGCGCACCCGCCGAGACGATCGCCCTGGGCAGCCTGACGATGCGCGACGCGAAGCGGCAGGGTGGGCTGTGCAATGCCGCCTGGAACGACGATTTCACGGTCTGCCTGATGGGCTTGAGCGAACGCGTGGAGACGTTCAACCTCCGCGTTCTGGCCCATCGAGAGTTCGGCCAGGCAGGCGAAGGCTTCGCCCTGATTGCCGTACCGACGCCCCAATTCTTGGACGTCGTGCAGGAGGTCGAAAAGGACTACGGGCTGCCGTTCGCGACGATCGAAGGCGTTTGGGCCAAGCGTTCCCCGGACGTCCGTCGCGGCTATTTCTTCACCGACTTGACGGAGGCCAATGCCGAGGAACAGATTCGGCTCGCCAAGCTGGGCGGTTTCCAGTACATCATGACTTATGACGGCACCTGGGCCGCGTCGCTGGGGTCCTATCCCATCAACCTCAAAAACTTCCCTCGCGGCGAGGAGAGCCTCAAGGCGGTGGTGGACAAGTGCCATGCGGCGGGCCTCAAGGTCGGCTTGCACATGCTGACCAGTTTCGTGGGCAAGAACGACCCCTTGGTCACGCCGCGACCCCATCCCGGCTTGCTCAAGGACGCCTCCGCCGTTCTGGCTGCCGACATCGGCGAGGACGAGACCGTCATCCCCCTGGAAGGCGACTTATCGGGCTTCCCCGTCTCGCCCGCCTATTACGGCGACGCCAAGCAGGGGTTCGAGATCCAAATCGGTGACGAGATCATCCGGTACGGGAAGGTCGATCCCCAGGGAAAGCGACTCTTGGACTGCGTGCGGGGCTACTTGGGCACGGCTCGGGCCGGGCATGAAAAGGGCGGCCGCGTGGACCACCTGTGCGAAAGATACGGCTGTTATCTGGCCGACTTGCGCTCGCCCCTGATGGAGCAAATCGGCGACCGTATCGCCGGCGTCGTGAACCGCTGCGGCTTCGACATGATCTACTTCGACGGCGGGGAATGCAACGCGGCCATGGGGCCGTGGTGGTATTGGGTCGGCGTCCAGCAGACGGCCGTCTGGAAGCGTTTTCAGCGGGATGTGCTGGTGCAGGGGTCCGGCTTCACGCCCTTCACGTGGCACTTTTACACGCGGGGGGCCTGCGACGACTTCGCGGCCGTCGCGGTGAAGGAATATCTGGACTACCACAAGATCGCGGATTCGTGGCGGCATTATCGCGACAGCTTTTTCCCCGCCGAGTTGGGCTGGTGGGGCTTTTTGGCCTGGGCCCCGCACCAGAACGCCACCGCACCGGACGAGGTGGAATACTATGCCGCGCGGATGTCGGCCTTGGACACGCCGGTCTCCTTGGAAACCAACATGGCCGCCCTGGCCCGCAACGGCCGCACCGACGAGCTGCTGGAGTTGCTCGGCCGCTGGGAATCCCTGCGGCTGGCCGGGGTCGTGCCGGACGATGTGCGGAAATTGCTGGAGGCGGGCGAATGGCATCTCGAAGTATCAGCGGACGGCCGAGCCATTCTGCCGGTGCGATACGAGGGGCGACGCTTGGAATCGCCGGGCGGCTTCACGGTCAACAATCCCTATTCGGCCCAGACGTTGCGATTTCGGTTGCAAGCGCTGCCCCGATTGGCGGCTTGGGAGGATGCGGAGAATCTCCGCATTCTGAACGCGGGTGAGGGCGGCGTCCCCATTCCGCAGCCTGCCGCGGAGGCCCCCATGCCCGGCGCCGCCGCAGGGGCTATTGTTTGGGACGGGTCGGACGGCGGCACGCTCGAAAGCCCGGCCGCGCCGCCCGGGACGGCGGTGCTCAAGGTTCCCCAGGGGAGCAAGAGCGTGGACTTCCTCAGTCACCGCGCCCTCGCCGTGCGATTGCGGCATGACGGCCCCGTGTCCGATCCCCCGGGCGTGCTCAACTTTCAATTGGAGGCCGGCGGCGCGCGGTTTCGGGATTACTATGTGGACCTGGATTTCGTGGGCGAAAAGCTGATCGTCCTGCCCCAGCCTACCCCGGAGCGGATTTTGACGGAGTTTCGGCCGGCCCACGCCAATTATCCGTTCAAGGCCGCGCTGTACGGCTTCGACTTCGGACGCATTCGTGCCTTGAACATCCGCTGGATGCGGAGGCCCGCCGCGGAATCCCAGTGTCACGTCCTTGCGATTACGGCCTTGAAGGAGACCCCGCAGGAGCTGCGCAATCCCTCTTTGACG
>JAAZNR010000039.1 GCA_012798155.1 Thermogutta sp.
ACGAGCCGACGGGGAAGAATCACCCGCGGATTGGGGCACGGCTTGCCCGGCTCGTCCTCCGTGTGCTCCCAAATCAGGCACGTCGCCTTGGGGACCGCGTGAATGTTCAGAAAGACCAAGTTCGCTCCCGGCGTCGTGGTGATCCGCTCCAAATGCGGATCGGTCCCGTAGGCCGTGATGTGATCCACCCGGACGAACCACGCCGTCTCCGCGTCCGTCACGATCAACTTGGTATGATCCTTTTGCAAGGTGGGATGGCAGAGGGCCATGTCGTCGGTGACGGGGTGCAATTCGCAGCCCTGATTGAGCGTGATCCTCCGCTCCGATTCGTTCACCAGATTCTTGCCGATCAACAACCGGCCGTCCGGCTCGCGATGGGGATACTCCAGCATCTCGCTCTTGCCGCCGCCGCTGGCCCCCTCGTGCATCAAGGTCATGATGTTGTCGTACGGGGTCACGACCCGGACCGTGGAACCGTGCAGCGTGAGCCATCCCTCTTCTTCGCCCAGATTGATGAGCACGCCGTAAACGCCCTTCTTCGCGCTCGGGCCGAGGTACAGATTCAATGAGAAGATCTCGTGCAGGGCCGCGGCCCGATTGTGAATGACGATTTGCTTGCCGTCGCAGAGGGTGTGGCGGAACGGCGGGGCCACGTACACCACCGCCCGCGGCAAAAAGTTCTCCGGCAGATCGTTCGCCAGGATGCCCTCTTGCAACAAGGAGAGCGCCTCGGCGAAGAACGCGGCGTTGATGGGGCAGACCAAGATGGCCGGAAATCCCAACTGCCGGCCCCCCGCGTAGAACGGCAGAATGATCAGCTCCTGCTCCGCCAACCAATCCAGAATCTGATTCCGCACCTCCGCAAACGGCTGGGAAAACCGCTCGTTGAAGCGGGGACGGTCCGTGGGGCGGTCATCGGCCACCACCATGCAGTCGGGATCGCGGCGGCGGAGATAGGGGTCCGTGTAGTTCACCGCTACGCCGTTGCGGCAGCGGACCACGGTAGCCTCGCACACCGGCCCCTTGCCCGGCACATCGAAAATCACCTCGTTGTAATCTCGATCCGCGCCGCCCAAAGCAAGATCGACAAGCTCCTGCGATGTCTCCGGCAGGATCACCCGCGTCGCTTCCTGGAGCAGGCGGACCACGTCGGGCGGCCCCACGATCCGACTCCCGATCTCGCTCTGAAACGCCACAGCCATCATGTCACCTCGGTTTTGACGTTCTTGGTCGGCCCGCTTCGACCGCGGGCCTCCGCAGCACTTTGCCCGCGCCCTTGGAGGCCCGCTTTGGCGGGGGAGCTTGCTGCCCTGTCATATTGACGCCGTGCCATCCCACGGATGAGCGAGCGCCAATCGCCGGTTTAAGGGGGCCGTCTTGAAAATCCCGAAGGTCGGCAAGCCCGAAAAAAACAGCTACCGTTACCCTGCCGTCAGGATCGCATCCTACATTATGCCATCATAAGGCGGCATCGAACAGGGTGAATAACTCCATAAGGTGGATCGC
>JAAZNR010000377.1 GCA_012798155.1 Thermogutta sp.
CCCTCGGCCCGAATACGCTTGTACGCGGCGGCCTTTTCCCGGACTTGCCCGGGCGTGTCGTCGCGGAGGGCGGCGAATTGCGAATAGCGACCGGCGAACAGGTCGATTTCCTCATGCGAGTCGAAGGGTAGAAAGGCCTGCCCGCGACGCTGATCCCGGTTCTCCCGCTTGAGGCGGCGGGCAAGCGATTTGTCGTCGCCGGTGACCGGCTCGAAGGCCTCGTCGGGAATGCCCTTTTTGAGCACTTCCAGCTCGAACACGCCGACCAGCGAATCGCCGCAGCGGATGCGGTGGTCCAAGAAGGTCAGGGGCTTGCCGCGGGTATGGCCTTCGATCCAGAGGGCGACCTTGCAGAGGTCCACGGCCAAGGGGTTCTTGTCCACGCCGTAGATGCAATGCGAGATGACATCACGGACGGCCTCGCGGACCTGCTCGGGAGCCGGTTCATCCTCGCCCGTTCGCACGCGGGCGAGTTCCTTTCCCAGCCGCCGTGCCGCCGCCAGCAGGAAGTGGCCCGAGCCGCAGGCGGGGTCGCAGACGCGGATGGAAAGGATCGCCTTTTTTTTCGCATCGTGGTTGGAAGAGGACTCGAGCCGCTCTTGCATGACCGGCTCCAGGGCCGACTTGATCAGTTCGCCGACCAGTTCCGGCGGCGTGTAGTAGGATCCGGTGGTCTTACGTTCGGAGCCGGTAACGAGGCTGAAGGAAGGGCGGCCCGCTTGAGCCGAGTCGATGGTAGGATGGAACTCCAGGAGGCTTTCGTAAACCGAGCCGAGTTCCTCGACATCGAGTGCCGCGTAATTGATCCTCCGCGGCGGGCTGTCGGCGTTTTCCCGATACCAGGCCAGCCACCAAAAGGCTTCGAGCAGGTCGCGGTTGCTGATCGTGAATTCGTCGAGGGCCTGGGGGGCAAATAAGTCGCCGTTGAGGACCGGCAGACCGAGCACGGAGGCCATCGGCTGGTTGTTCAGAGCGGGCTGCGGCTGATCGTTGGTAAGCACCAGCCGCAAGACGCGCAACGACTGCCAGAGGTCGTCGTGGTCGGTGAAGGCCGCCCTCTGGTTGAGCAAGCGGCGGAGCCGACCGATGCTGTAGTGGTCGCGATAGAGCGGATCGGCGCTCAGCAGCCCCCGGTCCTCGGAGACCAGCAGAAAGAGGAACCGGTAAACGAGAATCAGCAGTTGCCGGTACAACGTTTCGGGGGTGATGCGTTCGTTTGCGGTGCAGGCGGTAGAAACGCGACGGCGGAGTTCGTCGTTGGCGGGGTGCTGAAGGAAGCCGTCGGCCAGCCCACGGAGGCATTCCTCGACGCCGTCGCGGAGGTGGTCGCGAACCCGCCCGCCCTGCTCGATCGAGTAAACGTAATACTTTTCGAGCGGGCACTCGCCGGCATCCTCGGCGGCGCGCGGAAGACGCGTTCGATGGACCAGCCGGTAGAGCGCCGCGAAGTCCTGGAACCGTTGCTCTTCGAGGAGGGCGGGGAGGTCGAATTCCACATACGCCTGGCGGCGGACGAAGGTGCAGTCGCGGAGCAGCCGCAACGTCCGCCCGTTGGTGACGATGCCCCACAGGGTTTCGGTCCGATTGAGGTACTCTTGGACCAGCGAGTGGGGGGCCAGTCGCGGCCGGCCGGACGGCGGCACCCGACCCAGTTCCTGTCGCGCGCCGACGATATGCACGGGCGGCGCGTCACCGGCTTCTCCGGCCCGGTGAGAGATCGCGAACGTCAGGCCGTCGATCTCGTAAGCCTTCTGGTTGTACCGCAACTCGTAACCCAGCAGGCCGAGAAACGGGATGACCCAGGCGTCGCGGGTCACGCTGGTGCCCGGATCGTCTGCGTCGACGCGCTCCAGGCGGTGCTGGAACACGCCCCACAGGGCCCGGGCGTCGGCGAAGGCGGCGGCGATTTCATCCGTGAGATTCCGCTTGCCTTCGAGGCCGAAGTCGCTGGGGCGCAGGCCGGGCAACTCGTCGGCCAGAAGCCGGTCGAGGATATCCGGCCCCAACAGGCCGCCTTCGATTCGAATGGACGGGTAAAGGGCCATAATCAGACTACCGGTTGTAGGACCAGAATGCCGAGCAGGTCCGGCGGGAACTGCGGGTCGAGGGACAGTTGCCGAACCTTCAGTGAAACAGCCTGACGAACACGCTTGTGACTCTTCTCCAATTCCGCAGCGCGGGCCTTGATGGGATCACGCAGCGCCGTTTCGAGGTTGGGCCAGGCCTCCAGGGCCCACGCGATCAACTGCCGCTTTTCCGGCATGGGGACGTTGGCGTGCGGCTTCGCGGCGGCCAACAGCCGCAGGGCCTCGTCGTCCGGCAACCATTCCAGCCGGCCGTCGCCGGACCTGCTCGTCGTTCCCTTCACCAGGACCTCCTCGGAAAGCAAGGGGGGACGGTCGGGCTGATGCAGGAGGTATCTCACGCGGAGCAGCAGGATGCCGGTGAGCCGCGATACCGCCTCCGTGCGGATGACGCCGCAGCGCGTGGCCGTGGCGGCCCCGCCTTTCGTCAGGGCCTCTTCCATGAGAAATCTCGCCAGTGCGGCGACGAAG
>JAAZNR010000378.1 GCA_012798155.1 Thermogutta sp.
CCCGCCGCCGACCCCGGTATCGTCAACCGGCTCGACCGACTATCCAAGATAGTCCCCCGAAGTGCGAAAACCAAGCAATGCGGGTCCGAAAAATCCATTCGCGGCAGGCGGCTGGAGACACGGATGGGCCGACCGCGTCTCCGCATCGGTCGTTTTCCTTTGCCGCCGATCGATACACAGGCGACACCAAATACGTATTTATGGATAGCGTAGCTTCACGTGGTTCCGGCTTGCCGCCGATCGATATCCGGGCCACGGCCGGACGGCCCGGCGATCAAGGCAGGCGATCAAGGCATGGAAAGGGCGGCGGTCTTCCGACTTCGGGGCGGGAAAAACCTTGCGTCGCAAGGACATCCTCGACGGCAGGGCATCCTTTACGTAATGGGAAAAAGCGGCATTGGGAAGAAGCCTTGGGAAGAAGCTTTATCCAAGAACCCGGAGTGTCCTCCCAAAGAGGGGCGCGCGAACATGCTTGACGGCATTTGGAAGAAGCGGGGCTTGTCGCCGGGGGAACTCGACGATATCGAGCAAACCGTCGACAATCTGCGCGGTCGATTGCCGGTACTGACCTTTCGGCTGGTGGGCAAAACGCAGTCGGGCAAGACCTCGATCATTCACGCCCTCACCGGCAGGTCGCGCGAGGAGATCGGCAACGGTTTTCAGCCGTGCACGAAGACCACGCGGGTATACCGCTTTCCGTCGCAGGAGCAATACTTCGTCCAGTTCGTGGACGCTCCGGGCTTGGGCGATGCGGAGCAGGCGGACGCGTCGGCCTCTCCGCCCGAAGGCGAATCGAAGGATTACCACGACTGCTTGATAGCGGTGATGAAGGCCATGGATCCGGGGCAAGAGGCCGTGCGACGCGCCGTAGCGGAGGCGCGGGCCCGCCGGCCGAATCGCCCGGTGGTCGTCGTGCAGACCTGCCTGCACGAGGGTTACCCTTGGCGGGAGCCGCGGCATATTCTCCCCTATCCCTTCAAGGGCGAAAGCTTTCCCGCCGCCGTGCCTTCCGATTTGGCCCGTGCCTTGCAATTGCAGCGATCGTGGTTCACGGGAGGGAACGTACGGTTCGCGGCCGTCGATTTCACGCTTCCGGAGGACGGATACGAGCCGGTGCTCTACGGCTTGGATGCACTCTGGGACGCGATCGAGGAAGCCTTCCCTTGGGGGCTTCGAGAGGTGATCGTGGGCGATCCTGATTTGTATCGCGAGTTCGCGGATATCCGGTTTCGCCAAGCACACCCGTTCGTGGTGTGGGGCGCCTTGGCGGCCGGCACCGCCGCTGCCGTCCCACTACCTCTGGCGGATCTGCCCGCCGTCATCGGGATCCCCGTGCTCATGACCAAGAAACTGGCCGCGATCTACGAACAACCGTGGAGTCTCGAGCGCGTGCTGGAGATCATGGGCGCCCTGGGATTCCGTTTTGCGACGCGGTACTTGGCCAGGCGACTGACGCGCTGGATCCCTTTCGTCGGATCGGTTGCGTCGGGGGCATTCGTCGGCGGATCGACCTACGCCCTGGGGGTGGCCATGTGCCGATATTACGGAGACCTCCGCCGCGGGGCCGCCCCGGATCCCAAGGTCTTGCGGCGCCTTTACCAAGACGAACTGAAGCAGTCTCGGGAATGGCTCAGCCTTCGCTTGAAGGAAGCCTCCGTTCGAGACGGCGGGTGAAAGGCCGGTGGCTCCATGAAATCCGCCTGGTTGCCGTGGATCGTCATCGCGGCCGTTTACGCAGTCCCCTATCTTCTGCTTTTCCTCTTCGGCGGCCTTTGGCTTTGGGAACGCGGATACCTCTGGCTATACTTGGGGGGATTGGTCGCGCTCACGGCGGCGGCCTGGGGGATGATCCACTATCTGCGAACGTCGCGATCCGCCGCGGCCGATGCCTGGCAATTCCCTACGCCTTACGGCCGATCTCCCCTGGATGATCGTGCCTGGGAAACGGTGGAGGGCATCGCAAGCCAGGTTGAGCAAGGAGAAATCCCGCTCGATTCGCCCGAGGCCGCCAAAGCCTTGCTCCTGCGGCTGCTGGAGGACGTCGCCGGGGTGTACCACGCCGGCAGCCGGCAGGCGATGCTCCAGGTCCCGCTGCCCGACGTGCTTAAACTGGTGGAACGCGTGACGGCCGATCTGCGAACGGTGGTGAGTGAGAAGATACCGGGGTCGCACGTCCTCACCATCGGCGATTGGTTGCGAATCCGCGATTGGTGGCGGGTTTCTCAGTGGGCCTGGTTCCTGTACCGGCTGGCCTCGATTCCCCTGTCGCCGGGTAGTTCTCTCTTCCGGGAGCTTCGCACCTTCTTGCTTCAGCGGGCTACCAAGGCCTCGCTGGAGGAGACGGTGCGGCGTCTGAAGGGTTACGCGGTCCGCCGGGCGGGCTATTATGCGATCGAGCTGTACACCGGACGCATCACACCGGACGACAAAGAGCTGGACCGATTCGTGTCGCCCGCCGGACGCAAGACCCTCGACCAGGCGGAATCGCTCCGCAAAGCCCACGCGGCGGCCTGCCGCGAACCGTTTCGCGTGCTGGTCGCCAGCCAGAAAAAGGCCGGCAAGTCGAGCCTGGTCAACGCCCTGCTAGGCTCGCATCAAGCCCCCGTCGATGCCGTGCCTTGCACGGAGGGAACGTTCGCCTATCGCCTGCCGAAACACGGTGAGCCGCCCGCCGGCGGGATGGCGTCCGGGAATGGAACAGCCGGGTCTTCCGCCGTGGAAACCGCGGCCGACGTCTTCCTGCTAGACACGCCGGGGTACGGCGACGACGCCCCGGAGGCCGATTTTCAGCGGCTCCTACCGGAAATCCGCGAGAGCGACGTCATCATCATCGTCTGTTCCGCCCGCAATGCGGGTCGCAAGGCCGATCGAGAATTCCTCTCGCTGATTCGCCGGCACTTCGCCCAAAATCCTAAGGAAATCCCGCCGAGCATCCTGGTCGCCGGGACATGCATCGACCAGTTGCGCCCGATGCCGGAATGGAATCCGCCCTACGATCTCGACCATCCCGCCGGAGCCAAGGCGACGGCCATGGCGGCCTTCTTGCGGACGTTGGCCGACGACCTCGAGGTCCCCCGCGATCGTATTTGCGGAATCTGCGCCGCGGCGGACCGGGAATGGAACGTCCGCTCGGGCTTGCGATCCCTTGTGGAACAGGCGATTCGCGAAGCCGATCCCCGCCGCCGCCGGCGGCACCTGTACGGTTACCGACGCACGACCGGCCGGAGCAGAATCCTGCGGCAAGTTGCAGCCTTGCCGAGCGATCTTTTCCGATTGCTGCGGAAGTGATCGGCCGAGCAGCCCGGCGATTCGACCATGATCGAAGATGTCGCCGTATTCCGCGCGGCCGCCGGGCCTCAGCGGGCGATCCGTCCCGAGTCCAGACCGCCCTTCAGTCAGCACTTCCAGCGAGCATTTGGTAACTGTTCACGGGGACTGGGTTCATGCTTGCGATCAATGCGGCGACAAAGGGACCGCCGCCTTCGGGAGTGAATGGGCGGATACGTTTTTCGGCTCCCAGCGGCTCGGGGACGGCCACGCAGAATGAAAGCTGGACTTTTGAAAATTGTGGTGACAAGTTCTCGTCCGCCTTGGAAGAGGGTTATGGTGAGGGCAATTAGCCGCAAAAACTGCTTGCCGTGATTGCCCAACTTCACCAAGCCCTCACCTGCTGCCCCTCTCCCAGAGGGAGAGGGGAGCAGTTTGCAAAAGTCCAGTGAAAGTATAGAAACGCA
>JAAZNR010000040.1 GCA_012798155.1 Thermogutta sp.
GCCCAAGAGGAGCTGCGCCAGCACCAGGCGATTCTGCTCGCCGCCGCTGAGGGAGGCCGCCTCCTGCTCCAGCATCGCCGGCGTAAAACCCAGGCCCTCCAGAACCCGCTCGATCTTGTGCTCCAGATGGTAGGCATCCAGGCGGTGGAGTTCCTGCTGGAGAAAATCGAATCGGGCGGCCCAACGGCGATGCTCGTCCTCCGGCATCGACTGAGAGAGTCGGGCGGCGGTCTCTTCCGCCTCGCGCTGAAGGCGGTACAGCGGTTCCAGCGAGGCGGCGGCCTCCTGTCGCACGGTGCGGCCCGGCTCGAAGCGCGGGTGCTGCTCCAAGTATCCGATGCGGGGCGATCCCGGCAGTTCGCATACCCCGCCGTCGGCGTCCTCTTGCCCGGCGATGATCCGCAGTAGCGTCGTCTTCCCCGCGCCGTTGGGGCCTACCAAGCCGATCCTCCGCCCGGCGAAGACGTCGAGGTTGACACCGTCCAAGACCGGTTGCGGGCCGTATTGCTTGCGAAGACCTTCGATATGAACGAGCAGCATGGCGGAAGGAGACTCGGGCCGTTTCCGCCCGTCACAAGCCCACGATGTTGTAACCGCAATCGACGTGCACGACCTCGCCGGTGATTCCCGAGGACTCGCCCCCCAGCAGGAACAGTCCGACGGCGGCCAGTTCCTCGAACTCGACGTTCCTGCGGAGGGGGCTTTTTTCCGCGGCATGCCGCTGCATTTCGTCGAAGCCCGAGATGCCGGCCGAGCTGAGCGTCCGCACGGGTCCGGCGCTGATGGCGTTGACGCGAATCTTGCTCGGCCCCAGGTCCCAAGCCAGATAACGGACGCTGTGCTCCAAGGCGGCCTTGCACACGCCCATCAAGTTGTAGCCCGGCATCACCTTTTCCCCGCCGAAGTAGCTGATGGTCACGATGGAACCGCCGTCCTCCATGAGCGGTTTGGCGGCCCGGCTGACGGCCACCAGGCTGTAGGCCGAAATATCCATCGCCAAACGCCACCCTTCCCGCGTCGTTTCGAGGTAGGGATTGCGAAGCTCGGAGGGCGGCGCAAAGGCGATCGCGTGCAGGACGAAATCGAGCCGGCCGTATGCGTCGTCGATGGCCGTGAAGACCTCCGCGATATTGTCGTCCGATTGGACGTCGCAAGGGAGAACCAACTTGGGTTCGTGGGGCTCCACCAATCGCTTGACGCGCCGCTCGCTGGAGGGGCCGGGCAAATGGGTGTAGACCAGCTCGGCGCCCTCGGCGTGCAAACGTTCGGCGATCGCCCACGCGATGCTGCGATCGTTCGCCACGCCCATGATCAAACCGACTTTGTCTTTCATGATCGCCATCGCTCGGTCAACCCTCGAAACGGCCGCGCGCCGCTATCCATCGCCAAGATCGAGCATTATACCGCCAAGATCGAGAATTATACGCGGCCGATCCCGCCGGGACGCGGACGGGACGCTGATTCTCGGCGGGAAAGGGCCCGCCGTCCCCGGCCCGGCCGTGATCCCGCCTCCCGTCGCCGTTCCTCAAGCCAGTGACGGAACCGGTCCCGCCAGGACGTCGTACTCATCCAAGGGCGAGGTGTCGCCGCTGAGGATTTGGCGGCAATACATTTCTAGCATCGGCATGCGGGCGTCGATGAATCGCCGAGCCACCCGGCGCTTGCGATCATTGATCGCGGCTTGTCCCAGCAGCAAGTGCCCCACGATGACGATGATCGCGGAATCGACCAGGCGTCGCCCGGCGAGATCCAAGAACGCCGTCGGCCGCGTCTTGGCGAATCGAACCGCCTCTTGAATCCGCTTGCGCCCCTCGATCAGCCGCTGCTTCAGTTCTTCGAGCCGGGGGTCCTCGTAAGACTTGTTTTCGTGGTCGGCGGCATAGTTCTCGAACGAACCCGAGGCCACGCCGCGGACCGCCGCCACGATCTGCAACTGGCTGGTCCCTTCGTAGATTGTCGTGATGCGGGCGTCGCGGAGGTAGCGTTCCGCCGCGTAATCCTTCATGTAACCCGACCCGCCGAGGACCTGGATCGCGTCGTTCGAGACCTGCACGCACATCTCGGAGGCGTAGTACTTGCTCATGGGCGTAAGCATGCCGTTGATGCGCTTGAGCGTGCGGCTGAGCTGTTTGCGCTGCTTTTGTTCCTCGGCGGGGAGGTCCTTGACGGTTTCCAGAATCCGCAGGTTATTGTTCTCGAAGTCGCAAATGCGGCTGGTTTCGTAGGTCAGGGCGCGGGCCGCCTCGACCGCGATCTTCATCTCCGTGACCAATTCCGCCACGGCGGGCAGGCGCTCGATGGGCACGCCGAATTGCTGCCGGGTATGGGCATACACGCGGGCCAGGCGGAAGGCCGCCTCCGCAATGCCGAGCGACTGTGCCGCGATCCCCACCCGGGCGCCGTTCATGAGCGCCATCACGTACGTGATCAAACCCCGCTGGCGCTCGCCGATCAGGCGGGCCGGCGTATCCTCGAAGACCAACTCGCAGGTCGGCGAGCCGTGAATGCCCAATTTCTCCTCCAGGTGCCGGACGCGGACGCTCTCGCAGCGTTCCGTGATGAACAGGCTCAGCCCCCGGCCGTCGTGAATCTCGGGCTCGCTCCGCGCCAGGACCAGCAGGATTTCGCCGCAACCGTTGGTGATGAAGCGCTTGACCCCGTTCAGCCGCCAGACGCCCTGCTCGTCCTGATACGCGCGGAGGCGCACCGCCTGCAAGTCGCTCCCGGCGTCGGGTTCCGTCAGCACCATGGCGCCGGTCACCTCGCCGCACGCGAAACGGGGCAGGACTTCGTCCTTGATCGTGTCGTCGGCGAAGGCGTTGATCGTCTCGGCGATGCCTTGCAGGCCGAACAGATTCATGAACGAGGCGTCCGCCCGGCTGACGATTTCCGTGGCCATGGTGTAGACGATGTTGGGGCAGTTCAGCCCGCCGTACTTTCTCGGCAGCGTGAAGCCCATCAGATCCGCCTGGGCCATCCGCCGCAGATTCTCGCGGACCAGGGGATGCAACGTGACGGTCCCGTCCTCGTTGAGGGTATTTCCCTCGCGATCCACGGTCTCGGCATGGGGCGCGATGACGTCGGCGGCGACCTGACCCACGATCTCCAGGACGCGGCGGTAGTTGTCCACGGCGTCGTCCGCGTCCGTGGGCACGTAATCCGCGTCACCGTTCAGGGCGTAGGCCTCCTGCGCGGAAGCCACCTCGCGGAGGTTGATATGATCGAACAGGAATCGAATATCGTCGTTATCCAGGAAAAAGTTACCCACGGTGGTTCTCCCTCGAGCGGGTCCCGTTTGGATGGGGCTGAACTCCGATCACCTTGCGTTACGGACGGCGCGGGCGGGTCCGGGCGCGAGCCGTAAAGCCGGGCCGGGCGATGCCCGCCCGACCGCCCGCAACCGCCTCACCGCCGTCTCTCTCGCAAGGCCTTGATCATCATGGGAATGACTTTCTTCAAATCCCCGACGATCCCGTAATGGGCGACCGAGAAAATGGGGGCGTTGGGATCGGTATTGATGGCGATGATTTTGGCGGACTCCTCCATGCCTGCCCGATGCTGCACCGCTCCGGAGATTCCCGCCGCGATGTACAGCGCCGGCCGCACGGTGGTGCCCGTCTGGCCGATTTGATGTTCCTTGCCGATGTACCCGCCGTCCACGGCTGCGCGGCTGGCCCCGACCGCGCCCCCGATCGCGCCCGCCAGCTCATGAATGAGCCGGAAGTTCTCCTTGCTGCCGACGCCGCCGCCGCCCGCCACGATCACCCGAGCCCCCTTCAGGTTCACCTTCCGCGGCTCGATGTGCCGCTCCAGCAACCGCAAGGCCAGGAGCGACTCATCCAACTCCACGCTTTCCTCCAGGATCTCGCCGTTGCGGTCGGGATTGGGGGGGAGCATGGGCATGACGCCCTCGCGGACCGTCGCCATCTGCGGCCAGCGGTCGTAGTTGACGATGGTGGCGATGATGTTGCCGCCGAAAGCGGGCCGGATTTGCAACAACAGGTTGCGGTGCGTCACCTTGGTCTTGGGGTCGGTCACGTCGCCGATCTGGAGGTCCGTGCAGTCGGCCGTCATCCCGGCCCGCAGCGCCGAGGCCACCCGCGGCGCCAGGTCTCGGCCCAGCGGCGTGGCCCCGTACATGACGATCTGCGGCCGGCGGCGTTCGACGAGCGTCGTCACGACCCGAGCATAGGGCAGCGTCTGAAAGTGGGCCAGCCTGGCGTCGTCCACCACGTACACGCGGTCGGCGCCGTGAGCGACGAGTTTTTTCGCCAGGTCCCGCACCCCATGCCCCGGCAGGACCGCTCCCACCGGGACCTTCAACGTGTCGGCCAGTTGCCGCGCCTTGCCGCAAAGCTCCAAGACGACGTCGTGCAGCGCGCCGTCCTCCTGCTCCGCATAGACCCAAACCTCGCCTTGCCGGTTAACATCAATCATGGCGTTTGCCGTGTTCGTGGAAAGGACTGCTGTTTGCCTGGAACGATGATCTCGCGGCTTCCGAAGATCTCGCGGTTTCCGAACGGCGTTCGCCGGTTCACCGCGGCCGAAGCTCCCCGCCGGTTCAACCCAACGTGCGTTCGACGATCAGCTCGTGAATCAGTTGTCCGACGCCATCTTCGGTCGGCGGAATCTCGGTGAATCCCTTTTTGGAAAGGACGATCGCCTGAACGCGAAAGACCTTGGTCGGCGAGCCGGGGAGACCGCAACGGTCCAACTCGGCGTGGATGTCGTCGAGATTCCACTGTTCGATGAGCAGGCCCCGGCGGCGGAACTCCTCGGCCCGCCGTCCGATTTCGTCCTGGATTTCCTCGTCGGAAACGGGGCCTAAGGACTTCTTGACC
>JAAZNR010000379.1 GCA_012798155.1 Thermogutta sp.
CTCCAGTTCCTCTTCGGACATGCCGTAGTAGTGTCCATACTCGTGCAGCAGCGTAATGCGGATTTCCTCGCGGACGGCATCCTCCGTAACTCGACCTCGGCTCGCCGCGGCGGCCAAGATGCCCTCGCGAAAGAGCGTCACGCGGTCCGGCAACATGACGGTCGGCTCGTCCACCCGCTTTTCATGGAGCGGCACGCCCGAGAAAAGCCCGCACAGGTCGGAGCGACGACGTAACCCCAGTTCCCGGGCCAACTTTCGAGACGGGTAGTCCTCCACATAGAGCGGAATGGGCGAGATCATCTCCCTGACGCGATCGGGCAGGGAGGCCAGCACCTCCTCCAGCCGCCGGTCGAACCACGCGCGCGTCCGTCGGTCCATATACGATCACCCGGCCATCCGTGCCGTCACTCGGCTTTCGCGGCGGCGGCCTCCGCACGCTTCAAGATGTCCGCGATTTGTACCGGTTTGCCGCCCAGCCGCTTGCTTTCGTCGGCGGCCTCCATAAACGCGAACAGCTCGATGGTCTCCTCGCGGGGCACGGGGGAGACGCCCGTCTTGAAAAAGCGGCAGATTTCGATGACCAAGGGTTTGTAACCTTCGTAGGTCCCCGCCGAAGCGGTTCCCTCGGTCCCCTCGACCTCAGCGCCGTAACCGTTGCGGGCCTCGAACACGCCGATTCGGCCGTCGCTCCACGTGCCCACGACGCGTTCCGGACTCTCGCGCACCACGCTCTTGCAGCCCGGCCCCATGATCGTGTACAGCGTCTCCACCCCGTGGATGCCGTACCAGAACAGATCGGGGTGATGGGGCTCGGTATGCATCGGGCTCCAGGCCGTGCACTTGCGCAAGGTCCCGATCGGCAATTCTCCCCGCCGCGCCGCCTGAAAACCGGAGCTGAACCGCAAAGAGGAGCTGGAGAACACCGGCACGCCGGCCTCGTCCGCCAAGCGGAAGATTTTGAGCACGTCGGCCAGGGAAGCCGCCATCGGCTTGTCGATATAAAGCGGCTTCTTCGCCGCGATCACCTTCCGCGCTTGCTCCAAATGGGGACGCCCATCCACGCTTTCCACCAGCACGGCGTCCACGTGGGGCAGCATCGCTTCGATGCTGTCGTAGATCGTCACCCCTTTCTCTCGCAACTTCGACGTATATTCCTCGACGCGGTCCCAACTGGACGGCAAATCCGGTGAGCCGCCGGGAAACCCCGCCGTGACCTCGACCTCGGCCAAGGGACCCTCGGCCGCGGGGTCATTGATCACATCCGTGAACGCCAGGACGTGCGACGTATCCAGACCGATCAGCCCGGCCCGCAAAGGCTGCTGCCTTGCGGCTCCCTCTTCTCCGTAAAGCACGGAAGGGTCGGCCGTCGTCCCTGCGCAAATAGTCAGCGCCCCCAGTAAAATCCAGGCATTTCTCATAGGTTGATCCTCCGCCGCCCCGCGTTTCACTCGCCTGCGATGATGAGATCGAGACGCCGGCTGAATTCTTCCAAGCTTAGCCCGCCGTCTTCGATCGTCATGAAACCGTTGTAACCGATCTTCTCGATTTCGTTGCGAACCTCGGGCCAGTTTACGCTCCCGTCGCGAGGGTGGACGAACTTGCCGTCGTGACCGTCCGGGTTCAATAGGAAATCCTTCACGTGCAACTTCACGATTTCCTTGCCCAGGGCACGCAACCACTCTCGCGGCGGCGCATACCTCACATGATTTCCGATATCGTAATACGCTTTCACCAGGGGGTGATCAAAAGACTTCACGAAGTGCGCGAAAATCGCGGGTTGGACCCACAAATTGTTCCACACGTTTTCCAAGGCGATGATGACCTTGGTCTTCTCCGCCGCCGGTATCAACTTTTTCACGGCTTCCCTGGAGGTATCGACGGCGTGGTTATGGGCCTCGATGTAATCTCGATAGGGGGCGTTGTCGCCCGCTACCACCTTGACCACGTGCCCGGTCTTTTCGTCGAACTCGATATCGAATTCCCACGGTTTGGGCATGGCCATGCCGCCGATGCGGCAGGGGACGAGCAGCAAGGCATCCGCTCCGTACGCGGCGGCCGTCTCCAACGATTTGGCCACGCTTTCGATGTCGGCGGCGACGCTATCGGTGTTGAAATTGGCCCAGCCGTACAAGACCGAATGCACACGGAGACCGAGAGATTCGGCCGACTTGCGGGCTGCGGCGGCTTCGTCGACCGGCGCGTGGCGCTGATTGGATTCGATGCCGTCGAAGCCCGCCTCCTTCAAGGATTTCAGCGTGGCCTCGTCGGGAGTTCCGATCATGGCCTTGAACAGCTTCGTGCGGTAGACCGGCTCCTCCGCCAGGGTCCCCGCCGCGACGGAAAGGCCGCGTCCTGCCAGGGTTCCGGCCAAAACACCGGTCGAAGCCGCCACAAAGGTACGCCGATTCAGTCGAGACATGATGGTTGTCCTCCAAACGGACTTTACACTTCCGCAGCACAAAAAAGCCGATAACCGAGTCTGAACGGGCACCGAATGCGTCCGCCTCACACCTCCGCCAGGCGGCGACCGAAACAAATGCCGACCAATGCGGGCACACGTCCGGCCGGCCCCCCGGTTCTCACGGCTGCTCCTCCCGGTACACCCGAATCTCACAAACTCCCATCTCGGGCGGGGCCTTTTCGATGGTCAAACGCAGGCGTTCCGCCCGCGTCGCGGGAACCGTTAGCACGCAGCGACGCTGGGCGTTATCCGCCACCCGAGTCAGCGATCGCCACTGCCCATCCGCCCACGCGGACAAGGAAAAGTCGCTTGCCGCGAGTTGACGGCTCTGGAAACTGATGTGGACCGTGTCGAATTCGACCGGTGAAGGAAACTTCAGTTCAACCCACTGGGGCAGGTCTTGAGCAGGGTCGGGACGCCACGAGTGCGGGACGCCGCGAACGGCCCGGGCAAAACCGTCCACCACGTTCTGGGGCGAGAACCACGGCTGGTCGCCACGCTCCTCCGCCAGCGGCAAGGCCTGTCCGCCGGAAGGCTCCGTCTTGAAGGCATAGCAGCCGGGCATGCGAGTCCATTCCGCTCCGCTGCGGTACGCCCGGGCCGTTTCGGACGGTTCTACGCTGAACAACCCCCAGCTCACACCGGCGGTCTTGGGAAGCCAAAGATAGTAGTAGCCGGGCTCGAGTTGCAGCTCGAACGGGATGCTCACCCAATCGCGACTGCCCGGAGGTATGGTGACCTTAACCGCCGCAACCTGCTCCGCGTTCTGAAACTCCCCCAGGGCCTTGGCTCGGCACAAATGGGCCTCCAAGACGGCGGGGCCGGCCGCCTGGGATTCCAGGTGCGCCGCGACGGATTCCAGGCGACCGCCTTTCCACCGGAACATGACGGCTCGATCAACATCCAGATTGTGTCGCGTCAGGGCGGCGCTGGGCTGATACACGTCGTTGGGAGCGACGCTGGAAGCCGTTACGGAGGCGCCTAGGGCAAGGTCTCGCGGGTCCTGGTTCGGCAGGTCGATGATGTAGCAACCGTCTTTGAGAAGCTGCTGCTGCAAATCCTGAATATAGCGCTGGTAGACTCCCCGCGGAGTCGTTTGGTGGAGCTTGCAGAAGCCGGAGGCCGTTCCCACCGCTTGTCCTTGCAATCCGCAGGTGATCATGACCCGAGTGGCGCCCAGCGCGGCATGCGTCACCGAGATGCACCGACCGGCCATCATCAAATTGTCCACGTCCTTGGAATACAGGCTGCGGAAGGGAACGGAAAACTTGACTCTGTGCGTGGTGATCGCGGGCGGGCCGGGATCGTAGAAGCCTTTCGGAGGATGAATATCGATTCCCCAGCCGCCGTACGACACGCGATCCGGAAACAGCGTGCGGTTGGCGATGTCATGCTCGGTCATCACGTAGTCGCCGATCAATCGCCGCGACTCCCGTTTTCCCACCACGTGACTGACCCAGGCGAGTTTGAAATTGTCGGCTTGATCGCCCAATTGCGGGCAGTGATTCTTGGCGTGATCCCACATCCCCCAAATGATCCGGAGCAGCTCGTCGCGAATGACCTCGGCATCCTTGTAGGTGTCCAAGTCGCCGCCGTATTCGATCACCCATTGCCAACCGCCGAACCGCAACTGCGGGTGCCTGCCGGGATTGAAGTCGCCGCACGTGGGAAAGTGCCGCGCCCAATCCGGCCCGACGAACTTGACCGGCGAAGCCGTCTGCTCGGTGGCGTAGCGGAGCGTTCCGCCCATGGTCCCCTTGTTGAGATCGCCCACCTCGGGCGCCCGCGTTTCGCCGTACATCGACCGCGGTTCCCGGCCGTGGCGGTATTCCGCGCCCGCCCAAACACCGATCGAGCCGTCGCCCGTGCAATCGATGAACGTGGTTCCCAGGAATCGGTATCGCTGCCCGCTGTTCACATCCAAAGCCAGCACCGCCTTGATTTTGTTCGGCTCCGCCAGCTCCACGCCCTTGGCGTGCGTATTCAAGAACAGGTCCAAACGAGGTTGATTTTGCACCAGCTTCAGCAGTCGCTCCGAATATCCGAACACATCGCCGCGAACTTCCTCGATGATTCCGCCCTCGCCGGGGTCCAGCGGTTCCCGTGTGGTATCGCCCTCCGGATTGACGAGGATTTCCGTGCCGGCGTTTCCGCCGAGAACGGGACGATTTTGCAGGAGGGCGGTCCGGCAACCCATCCTGGCCGAGGCCACGGCGGCAAACGTGCCGGCCAAGCCGCCGCCCACCACGACCGTGTCGTAAGGCCCCATGTCTCGGATTTCGCGGCTGACGCCGCCGTAGCGCTCGCGCAAGACGGCGA
>JAAZNR010000380.1 GCA_012798155.1 Thermogutta sp.
AATCACGGCAAGCCGTTTTCGCGGCTAATTGCCCTCACCATAACCCTCTTCCAAGGCGGACGAGAACTTGTCACCACAATTTGCAAAAGTCCAGTCAGTACACTAGATGCCGGCTCATGCGGTCCGGTTGCCGCAACGCAAACGGTTCAAGCAAACGGTTCAAGGAGTCGTTTGGGGGCTTTCGCACCGGCCGGGGTGAAGTATAATGGCGGCGCCGTGTTCTTGGGAACGGCGGCGCGGGGATGCCGGAACGAGGTATTGTTTGCACCGGGAGGAAACGTCATGAAAGATCGTGGGAATCGGCGGGCGTTCTTGGGTACGGCTGCGTCGGCGGGAATCGGAACGGTCTTGGCCGCAAATGCCGTGGCCGCGGCGGCGGAGACCGACGCCAAAATCAAGATCGTGGCGGTGTCGTGCAGTCCGCGCAAGGGTAAGACGACCGCTCAGGGACTGAAAATCGTCTTGGACGCGGCGATGCAGGCGGCTCCCGACCGTATCGAACCGGTCTTGATCGAATTGGCGGATCTGAGCCTCCCGCTGGAGCCGGTGTTCGGCCGGCCTGTTCCGGAGGGAGTTCGCGACGATTTCACCGCGGTAGCGGAGGAGCTGGCCGACCCCGCCCTAGGAGCACTGATCGTGGGATCGCCGGTTCACTACGCCAATATGAGCACTTTATGCAAGACCTTCATCGACCGGCTCGGCATGTTCCACAAGGACTCCCGGCTGGCCGGCAAAGTGGCGGGCGCCTTGGCGGTGGGGGCGGGTCGCAACGGCGGCCAGGAATTGGTCTTGCGGTCCATTCAGGCCGCACTGATGTGCCATGACATGTTGCTGATCGGCGATGGCAAGCCGGCAGGGCATTTCGGGGCCACACTGTGGAACAATAGTAACGACGACATCTCGACCGACGAGTTCGGAATCAAGACCGCCGCCAATCTGGGTCGCCACGCGGCCGCGACGGCGTTGCGTTTGATGCGCTGAGTTACCCCGGCGGAGTGCCTGTACTCCGCGGAGTGAAGGGGTGAGAGCCGAGCATACTGCTTGCAAGCGGCAGGTACGTGCCTGTCGTTTGCTGCGCTTGTGTTTTCCCGTTCACAAGGTCGCCCGGCCACGCCGGGAGCCGCGGCCGGGCGGCGGACTTCGCATTGCCTTTCGGAGGGCCTGCGGTCGAACCGCGTGCAGGCAACCGGTGCGCCCATTGATAGGGCCCGCCTTGCAGCGGTAATATCAGGGAAACCTCCGGACGCCCTCGGCAAATCGACTGAAGCGGGATTTCAAGTTCCGGTTGGAATCGGAACGCCGGCATACCGGGCGGGCGAGCAGGGAATGATCGATCTTCTGAGTGAATATCGGATGGACCCCACAACGTGGCTGTACGTGGCCTCGTTGATGACCATCGGTATTTATTTCAGGTTCCACCGCCTTCTGAGTATCCGCAATCTGGACTTGATCGGCTTGATCGCCTTCGCCCCGGGGCTGCTGTTGATCTTCCACGGCATCGAGGCTCAGGGGTACCTCTGGCTCATTGCGGTCTCTCTTCTGTTCCTGCCGCGGCTGCTGATCGACCCGGCTTTTTCGCGGCGTCCCCTAACGGAGCCGAATCTGGCGCCGGGCGGGATGGCCTTCATGGCCGCGGCCCTGATGTTCTTCCTGACCGCCAACATCCTGACCGACCGTGCCGTCTTCGCCGGCGGGCCGGCCGCCGGCGGCGGTTCCGATAAGGTTGCCGCCGTTCGGCGCGTTCCCATGACTCGAGGCCCCGGCTTCATGCCCTTTTATCGCGCCATTTCCTTGACTCGGGATCACCCCGGCGGTATTCCGCCCGGCGAGACGGGCGGCGAAGCGAAGGATCAGCGGTCCGCGCCGTCCCTGGTCCTGCGGGCGGGGGTGAAGGCCGTGGCCATCGTGTGCCAATTCGCGATTGTGCTGGGGATGCTGTTTTTCGGGCTCCGCCATTTCGACAATATCCAGACGGGCCTGGCCGCTGCGTCGCTCTATTTGTTGCTGCCCTACACCAGCTTAATGACGGTTCGCCTCGATCACCTGGTCCCCGCGGCGTTCGTGGTCTGGGCCTTGGCCTCCTATCGCCGGCCGGTCATTGCGGGGATGTCCCTCGGCGCGGCGGCCGGAATCGCCTTTTATCCGTTCTTCCTCGTTCCGCTCTGGATCGGGTTCTATTGGCGGCGGGGCGCGGTTCGGTTCGGGGTCGGCGTGTTGACTGCCCTCATCGTCCTCATAATCATTCTCCTCTGCCTGCCTTCGGATATGCGGCAACTCCAGCTCGACCTGGCCGCGATGTTCGGCAAGGGCCTCTTCCGGTCCGAAGGCGCGGACGGTTTTTGGGAATTCTATCCCGCGGTGCTGCGCATTCCCTTGATCGCGACACTGGCGGTGCTGGCCGGTAGTTTGGCTCTTTGGCCGGCGGAAAAAAACCTGGGCAACCTGCTTAGCGGCACCGCTGCCTTGCTGCTGGTTGCGCAGCTTTGCCTCATTCATCAAAGCGGCTTGTACATGGCGTGGTACGCACCGGCCCTAATTTTGGTGGTGTTTCGCCCGGCGCTGGAGGATCGCACGGCCGTGCGGGCCGTACCACCGCGTCCCTTCGGGGCGTTGCCGCGACTGCGTGAACCGTAAACACGGGTAATCGGCGGAGGCTGCGCTGGTGTTCCGTCGCTTTATCGTTCCCAAACCGGAGATTTTTCCCGGCGAAGGGCCGTCAGCGAAGTTTAGTCAACTACTATAGGAGGTTCGCCATGAGCCGACTCCCGTTCGATTTGCTTCCTGAGGTAACTCAATTTCTCGCTACTTCTCCCTTGAAAGCCGTTATTGGTGAAGAGGAGCGCGCTTCCGCGAACGGCCGGACCTTCGTCACGCGAGACCCAGGGACGGGTACGGTCTTGGCGGAAGTCTATTTCATGCAGGCCGAAGACGTCGATGCGGCGGTTCGGGCCGCGCAGACCGCCTTCGATCGATCGGACTGGTCCCGGCTGACGCCCCATGCCCGCGGCGTGCTCCTACACCGTTTGAGCGACGAGGTCGAAAAGCGGAAGAACGTCTTTGCGCAGATCGAGGCCTTGGATTGCGGCAAGGTTTTGGGGCAAGCCGAGGCCGACGTGCAGAATTTCATCGACACCATGAGGTATTACACCGAAATGGCCCTGCACGTGGAACGCCGGGCGCCGTTGGCCGTCCCGCACTACGATGCTTACACCTACCGCGCCCCGTGGGGGCCTTGTGCCTTCATCTTCCCCTGGAATTTCCCCCTGCTGCTGGTGGGCTGGGGGACTGCACCGGCGCTGGCGGCCGGGAATACGGTCGTCATCAAGCCGGCCGAAGACACCCCGCTGTCCACGCTTTATCTCGGTCGCGTGGCCGGGGAGGTCGGATTGCCGCCGGGAGTGATCAATGTTTTGCCGGGTGACGGGGAGATCACCGGGGCGGCGCTGGCCAAGCATCCGGGCATTCGGCGGATGTCGTTTACCGGATCGCCCGAGGTCGGCCGCTTTGTAGCCGAAGCCTGCGGCCGAAATCTTGTGCCCGTGAAACTGGAATTGGGGGGCAAGGGTGGAGCCGTGGTGTTCGACGACGTGGATGTCGAGGCCACGGCTCAGCAGCTCGTGCAGGCGGTCACCTTCCACACCGGCCAGGTGTGCTGTACCGCCACGCGATGGATTGTGCAAAAAAGCATCTATGATCGCTTCGTCGATGCCGCCGTCAAGCATCTCCAGTCTCTCCGCATCGGACACGAATTGAAGCGCGGCGTCCAAATGGGGCCCGTTATCAGCGAAAAACAGCGGCGAAGGATTCTCTCCTACATCGATCGCGGCCGAGAACAAGGCGCGGAACTCGTGTATCAGGGGGTGCTGCCCGAGTCGGAAGTCTCGCACGAGGGAACGTACGTTGCGCCCGCGCTGTTGGCCGGTTCCCTGCAAAACGTGGCCGCGCAGGAAGAGATCTTTGGTCCCGTCGCCTATCTTACGCCGTTCGATGACGAGGAAGATGCCATCCGGAAAGTAAACGCCACCGACTACGGTCTGGCCAACAGTGTGTGGAGCCGGGATCTCGATCGGGCGCAACGGGTGGCGGAGGCGATGGAGGCCGCGAGCAGTTGGATCAACGCCCACAACTTGTTCCCCCACGGCGTGCCGTACGCAGGGATCAAGAAGAGCGGGATGGGCGGCGGCGTGCTCTCGGAGCAGACATTGTTCGATTACCTCCGCGCGACTTCGGTGGTTCGCCCACGCCAGTGAGACCTCCACACGGTTTTGTCACCATTCTGGTGGGCCTTTACCGGGTGTGAAGCTCGTCCCGGAAAGGTCGGTGCGCGGGGGGCCGTCCTCCGGCATGCCGCGGAAAGCGACTGCCGAATCGGCAGGGTCGTCGCTCGTGAACGGCGGTCGCGATTTCGACGACATTTCCACAAGCTTCGATGATTTCTAGGTTTATGCTATTTCCATCGCGATCGCCCCGTCGCTTTGGAACGCCGATTGCAGCCAAGGCTAGGTTGTTTCCCAGTGAGGGTTTTTCGGTTATCCCTAGACCAAGCCTCCGCCGGTAGGGGTTTCCATGACGATTCACGATCGAAACACGATTCGCATCACCCGACGTTTGCGAGAAGCCGCCGGCTACATGGAGTTCGGCATGTTGAGTCACGCCCTCCAAGCGTTGCCGACCGAGGGGTTGGGCGTTTGGGAGGGGCCGACGTTCTTTCTCCGGGGACAAATCTTGACCGCCCTCGGCAACCTGTCGGAGGCCGCCGCATCCTTCCGGCACGCGGCGGAGGTGTCGAGCTTTCCGCACGATCGCATCGCGTGGTTGGCCCTCAGCCATTGCGTGCGTCGAGCAGGCGACGTGGATGCCGCGGTGCACTATCTCGGCCGTGCCCGGGGGGCCTTTTCGCGGCATCTCTTCTTGACGAACGAAGAACGCACCGCCCTACCGTTTCAAACCGAAGAGCGACGCGAAAAAGAGGGCAAGGCGTAACGAGGCATCCCAGCGCGGAGGCGGTCCGGCGGACCAAGTCTCAGTTCCGGCCGTGCCTCCATCACGACCTTTCCGACGGCCGATAGACGGCCACGCAGCGCGGCGTCTCGTAAAGGGCGGTCTGGACGATGGGGAGCCCTTGGCCCGCGGCGAATTCAAAAATCACCCGCGCGATGTTTTCCGCAGTGGGGTTCTCATCCATTAGAAACAGCGGTTCGCCCAGTCCCTGCAGCAAGGGGACCGCGGGATCCCGCCGGCACAGGATCATTCGGTGGTCGAGGTGGTCGTCAATCCATTGCGAAATGACGCGTTTGATGTCGCTGAAATCGACGACCATGCCGCGGTCATCCAGGCCGGCCACCTCGA
>JAAZNR010000381.1 GCA_012798155.1 Thermogutta sp.
ATCTTCAAGAACCTCCAATACGCCTTTGCGATGGCCGGCGCGGTGAATATCTATATGCACCGCAGGACGTTATTCCGGAGATTGTCGTCTTCGGCGGCAGGATAGAGCGGAGATACTGCGCGCCCGTCCGGCGATAGACGCACAAGCCGGGCGGGATGGAGAAGATGGATCGGGCAACAACCTCATCCACCCCGCCGAATAATCTTCAATTCGAACCCAAGACACAAACAATGACCGGTTAAGGCACGTTGTTCAGGGGTTCCCATGGTTTTTGACACGGAATCGTCGAAGTGCTTGATTTTGGCGGGGCGAAGGAATACGCTATCGGCAGTGCCGTCTTCGCCGTAAGTCCCCGCCGCCGGATCGCGGGACGTCGGCCGGCAGGCGGCGGGGTGACCGTGTGCGGCATCAAGCTGAAGGGAGCATCTCGGTATGTTAGGCCGTAGTCGGAACCGAGGTTTTGAGATCGCTCGCTCTTGGTTAGGCGCTCTGGCGTCCGCCGTGATCCTGTGGACGGCGAGTGGGCCGTGCCGCGGCCAGGCCCCGCCTCCGCGCGTCCCCGATGCCATCGAAGCATTCTGGGACGTCCCTTACGCCGAGACCGATCATCCGCGCCAGCGACTGGACCTGCTGCTGCCCAAGAACCGGTCCGGGGACAAGCCGTTGCCGGTGATCGTGGCCGTGCACGGCGGGGCCTGGCTGGGCGGAAACAAACGCGACGTCGTGGGGGCCCTGGTGCCGTTGATGGCGTCGGGGAAATATGCGGGTGCGAGCATCGGCTACCGTTTGAGCCAGGACGCGATCTGGCCCGCCCAGATTCACGACTGCAAGGCCGCTCTCCGTTGGCTGCGGGGAAACGCCGAAAGGTACAACCTTGATCCCGATCGCATCGGCGTCATCGGCTTTTCGGCGGGAGGGCACCTGGCGGCCATGTTGGGGACCTCCGGCGACGTGAAGGAATTGGAAGGCGATCTGGGGCGATTCACCGACCGAAGCAGCCGCGTCACCTGCGTGGTGGATTTCTTCGGCCCGACCGATTTCCTCACCATGGGCGATCACCCCGGCCGGATCGAGCATGACGCGGACGACTCCCCGGAGTCGCGCTTGCTGGGGAGCGCGGTCAAGGCCGACGAGGCCAAGGCGAGGCAGGCCTCGCCCATCACTTTCGTCACCCCCGACGACGCGCCCTT
The DNA here is from genome assembly GCA_012798155.1 of Thermogutta sp. Classification (GTDB taxonomy): domain Bacteria; phylum Planctomycetota; class Planctomycetia; order Pirellulales; family Thermoguttaceae; genus Thermogutta. The sequence goes on from JAAZNR010000381.1 coordinate 1,191, forward strand.
TCTAATCGTCCACGGGACGAACGACCCCTTGGTGCCGCATCCGCAGTCCGTGGAGTTTCGTGATGCGCTCCGCAAGGCGGGCGTGCCGGTCGCCCTGCTCACGGTCGAGGGCGGCGGCCACGGCGGATTTCGCAACCCCGCCATCGGACGCCAGGTTGGCGACTTTTTCGCCGCGTACCTCCTGGGCGAAAAGGCCGACTTCGAAGATAGGACCGTCCCCAACGTTGCACCGTAGGGAGTTCCCGCTTGTATCGCGAAGGCGTTGCCGGCGCCTTCCCGCCGCATGACCGCCGTTCGGCCCAAGGGCCTGGGACCGCCTCGGAAGCCGTCGCGACCGAGCCGCGAGAGCGGCGTTATGCGTGACCGCGCCGTCTTCGCATGGAGTCGGCTTCCGAAGCGGTCCGGCGATCCCGCGGTACGCCGCCGACTTGTGGTTTTCGGAGTTTTGGAGACGCTCAACCGTTTGTCTTGCCGCCGAGCAGCAGAGCAGAAAGGTCGTTCGATGAAATCGGTAATTATTGTCCGTCTTGCGCCCTTGGTTGCACTCTTGGGTTTTCTCCCCGACGCGGTTTCGGGTGAGGAGCCGGGCGAGGGGTCGGCGACGAGGAGCCGCCTTCAAGTGGCGGCCTATTATTTCCCCAATTGGCACCGGGGGACTGACGAGATGGGGACCGATTTTGGCGAATGGGGGCGGCTTCAGGCGGCCGTGCCGCGTTTCCCCGGCCATCGGCAACCCAAGGTGCCCCTTTGGGGATACGAGGACGAGGCCGATCCCCGCATTATGGCGAAGAAGATCGCGGCCGCCGCGGATCACGGGGTGAGCGCATTCCTCTTTTGCTGGTACTATTACGAGCAAGGCCCGTACCTCGACCGGGCGCTCAACGAGGGCTATCTCCGGGCGGAGAACAAGGTTCGCGTTCCCTTTGCTCTGATGTGGGCCAATCACGACGTCGGCACGCAACCTTTTCGCAAGGGGGCGGTCAGCCGCGAGGTCTTCGATCGCATGGTCGAGCTTTTGATCGCCCGATACTTTCCCGACGCGGCCTACTGGCGGCTCGATGGGCGGTGTTATTTCAGCATTTACCAGCCGATGACGTTCATCGCCGGGATGGGCGGAGCCGAGGCCGCCCGCCAGGCCCTGGACGCCATGCGCGCCAAAATGCGAGCGGCGGGTTTGGGAGAGCTGCACCTCAACCTCGTCGACTTCCAGTTGCTCAAGCTCTCCGATCCCCTGGAGCCGGTCCGGCAATTGGGCGCCGATAGCGTGACGAGCTACGTGTGGATCCACGACCCGGCCGCGTGGCGGGAGTTGAGCTTCCCCCAGGCCGACTATACCCGGGTCCGGGACGCCTACTTTCAAAGCTGGGACCGCCATTGGTCGCAAAGCGCCGTTCCTCATTTTCCCAACGTGACCATGGGCTGGGACCCCACCCCGCGCTTGCGGCCGGATCAGCCCCACCGTGGAAGGGGCTACCCGGATACCGGCGTGATGACGGGCAATACGCCGGAACGTTTCCACGAGGCTTTGGAGATGGCGAAAGAGCGGGCGGAACGGCACCCCACCGGTCCCTGCGTCATCACCGTTTACGCGTGGAACGAATGGACGGAGGGCGGATACCTGGAACCCGAGGCCGCCACGGGAACGCGCTATCTCGAATGCATTCGCGAGGTCGTTTCTCCGCCGAAGCGATTGCCGAAGTCCTCGGAATCGGGAGGCCCAAGACCATGAGATGCAAGCCCCTATGCACGGTTCGACGCTTCGAGGTCCGATTGCGGGTACGGGTGTGCGCGGTCGTGGGAATCGGCATTGTGGGGGGAATGCTCCCGGTGCCCGGCGGCATGACCGCAGCCGCGGCCGAGGAGACCGCCGAGACGGAAGGCATTCGCACGGCACCCGCCCTCACCTTGCCGTTTCCCGGCTTCGAACGGGGCGATTTCCGCTGGAAGATCGGCCCGCCCGTGGTGGAACGACCGCGGGATGACGCGGAGACGACCTATTTCTCCATCAAAGACCCCAGCGTGGTGTTTTTCGGCGAGCGATGGCACCTGTTCTGCACCGTTCGGGCAAGGCCGCGGACGCACCAGGTGGAGTACCTTTCCCTGCGGGATTGGCGGGATCGCAAGCCGCAACGGACGTTTCTCGACATCGTGGACGGGTATTACTGCGCTCCGCAGGTCTTCTATTTTCGCCCGCACCGCAAGTGGTATCTCCTCTACCAAACGGTGATGCCGGATCGCAAACCGCAGCTTCAGCCCGCCTTCTCGACGAATGATCGCGTCGATGCGCCGTCGGCTTGGTCCCCGCCGCAACCGCTCTTCGAGACGTCGCCGGATAACGTGGAACGGTGGATCGACTTCTGGATCATTTGCGACGAGGAAAGGGCGTATCTGTTCTTCACTTCGCTGGACGGCCGATTCTGGCGGGCATCCACGCTGCTGGAGGACTTCCCGGGCGGTTGGAGCCGGCCGGTGATCGCCCTCCAGGCCGACATCTTCGAGGCCGCCCACGTCTATCGCCTCAGGCAGGCGGAGGCCTATTTGGCGATCATCGAGGCGCAAGGGGGAGGGCGTCGCTACTACAAGGCATTCTTGAGCGATTCCCTGGACGGACACTGGCGTCCTTTGGCCGCCGAACGGGATCACCCCTTCCTCGGCCCGTCCAACGTCGAGTTCGAAGGCGAGCCGTGGTGCCAATCGTTCAGCCACGGCGAACTCCTGCGGTCCGGTTACGACCAGCGGATGGAGGTGGACGCCCAAGCCGGCCTGACCATGCTCTTCCAGGGCGTCGGCGACGCGGAGATGGCGGGCAAGGCCTACGGTGAAATCCCATGGCGCTTGGGCCTGGCCGTCCAGCGGCGGTAACCGGCTGGACGACCATGCTCCGCCCCGGACGGAGGTTGTGGCAACAATCCCGAGGAGGAGCCCCGACATGCGATGGCTTGCTTCCCTGATGTGCCTTTTGGCGATGGTCGCCGCGGCGGCGGGGGTGCCGGCGGAATCACCGCGAAGACCGGCCCGGCTGCATGAGATGGTCACGGCGTGGACCCGTCCCGGCGACGCCCCGGCGCAGAGCGCCGTCTGCTTTTCCAGCCGTTCGTCCCACCCGACCAATGCCCAAGACCCGTGGGACACGTTTCAAGCGGCGGAGGCGTTCCATGCCACGGACTTCGTCTGGATTTACAGCTTGGATGCGAAATTCGTGGGGCGTTTGCAGAAACACGCCCTGGAAAACGGGGGCCGAGCGGTCATCCTGGCCGTCAATTCCATGATTCCCGACCCGCCCGATTTCCGGCGGCGCGAACGAGGCCGCATCCTGGACCTCAACGGCAATCGCATTACCGCGCCCTGGATGCGTTCTTGGGCCGATCCGGCGTGGGGGTGCGCCAACAGCCCGGAATACCGCGCCGCATTCGTGGAATACGCGGTCCGCGCCCTGGCAGCCGGGGCCACGGCCCTGCAAATGGACGATGCCCGCATGAACATGGCGGCCGTCGCCTGGGGCGGCTGCTTCTGCCCGCACTGCATGGAAAAGTTTCGCCGGTACCTCCGCGACCGCACCACGCTCCAGGAGCGCACGGCCTGCGGCATCGAAAACCTCGACGACTTCGATTACGGCCGATACCTGCGCGATCGCGGCGCTCCCGCCGGCGACGCCTTCGCCAAGTACGACGGCGGGCCGCTGAAGAATTGGTTCCGCAATTTCCAGGAAGAGTCCGTGCGGGATTTCTTCCGCGATGTCCGCGCGGAGATCGATGCTCGGGCAGGTCGGCACGTGCTCTTCGCGACCAACAATTACCGCGGGAGCTGGGATTCGCCTTACGACCTGTTTGAGATGGGGATGGCCGAGCTGCCTTTGACGGAAGCCCGGCCCGATCACCTCCGCGGCCTGCTTGCCTGTCGAAGACCACGCGTTGATTGTCGGAAAGCCGCTTTTCGTATTTCCGGCCCTCGGCGCGCACATTCTGCCATCGCCCGGCATACCATATTTCCTGAATATGAACGTGTCGCTTATGATCCACAAT